>CBFGWO010000035.1:0-24377 GCA_965652595.1 uncultured Cellvibrio sp.
GAATTTTCTCAGTGCAATTTTTTTAATTTATCCCGCCTTGAGCGGGATTTTTTTTGATGCCAGGAAAGCAGTTGCTATAGTTGTTTGCACACATAGCCAAAAATCTTGTTCATGGAATGGAAAACAATGGGATCACAACATAATGGCGTTTCGTTGCGATTGCCTGCAAAAAGCATTGCGGGAGTCGGTTTTTTGGCGATATGGCTGCTGCTGAGTTTTTTCGCCTTTTTCGTCCTGGCTTATACCGGTGAGTCCAAACTCCAGGTCTACAAGTTGGCGGCAGATCCGACTGCACTGGTTAGTGAGTTGGAAGCGGCTTATGAACGCTCACAATTTTCTGCTGCTCCTTATCATTTGGTACATTTTTCCGACCCGCAATGTGAATGTGACGCCGATGCCAACACACATCTGGCTTCGCTCAAACACAATTTCCCCGACTTGAAGATTTGGCGCCAAGAATCATTGCGCGAGGCTGATTCGACACTCTGGCCCAGGCTTGATCAGGTGCCTGCTGCTGCCCTCTATGATCATCAGGGTAATTTAGTCTATTTTGGTCCCTATTCCAGCGGCCCGACCTGTGGCAGTGGGTTTAATTTCGTTGAGCAGTTGTTAGCGAGCATGCCAAATCACCAATCTGCACCTCGCCCCTCTGTTTGGGTGAATGAATTGGCGCTCGGCTGTTTTTGTTCTTTGCAGGTATAAATTCTCTAACTTGGTGCTGTCAAAATTCACCCTTTATCAAGGATAAGACCATGAAAAAAATGCTCAATCGTGAATCCCAGAATCCGAGCTTTAGTCTGGCGCAACAGTATCAACGCGGCGACTGCCTGATGGTTGGTGTGTGTTGGTTGTTGCTGGCTTACGCTTTTGCTCTCGCGTTTTGGTACGACACGTGGATATTGGTGTTAGTGATAGGCATTCCGGCTGCACTGGTACCCAGTATTTTTGCATATCTTCAGTGTGGCAGCCGTATTTCGCGCGTTGCTGTAGCAGCCGCATTTATGGTGTTTTCAGCACTTCATATTCATCAGTCGAAGGGCATGATTGAAATGCACTTTGGCATTTTTATTTTGTTGGCCTTTCTTCTTTATTATCGCGATTGGCTGCCAATACTGGTTGCCACAGGTGTGATAGCAGTACACCACCTTGGATTTAATTATTTGCAAGTTGCAGGTGAAGCTGTTTACGTATTTGACCATCGTTTGGGTTTGGGTATAGTGCTGTTGCACGCGGCCTATGTTGTATTTGAAGCATTCATTTTGGTGATATTAGCCAATAAACTGAAATCCGAGGCAGAAGAGACAGAAGAAGTTTATTTGGCGGTCGAGAGTTTATTGCGTGGTGGCGATCAAATTGATCTGCGACAAAGTGATTTGCTGGTGCGCAGTTGTGTAGGGCGAGCCCTGCAGAATGTGATGCGCGAAACCCATCGGGTGATGATGGAAACGCGCGTTGTTACCCAGGAGCTGAATCAAGCCAGTGTTGAAATGGCGGATTTGGCCGAGGCCTTGGCGGCCAAGCTCAGTGAGGAAGAACGGGAAACCCAGCAGGCAGCGGCTGCGGTTAATCAAGCCACCTCAGCTGTTCAGCGCGTTGCCGCCAATGCTGGTGAAGCGGCGACAGTGACGGCAGAGGTAGATAAGGCAGCGGTAACCGGCATTAGTACATTAAATGAAAGTCATCTGGTGGTTACCCAAATGTCTGCTCATATTGGTGAGGTGGGCGATTTGGTGGCGAAGCTGACCGCCGACAGTGAAAAAATTGGTAAGGTGTTGGAGGTGATTAGTGGGGTTGCGGAGCAGACAAATTTGCTGGCATTGAACGCAGCCATAGAGGCGGCCCGAGCTGGAGAACAGGGCCGCGGCTTCGCTGTTGTTGCAGACGAGGTGCGTACCCTGGCGGCGCGAACCCACGAGTCCACAGTGGAAATCCAGGCGATGATCACGGAGCTTCAGCAAGCAGCTCGGTGTGCGAACAACGCGATGGCAGCCAGTGCCGAAGCCGGTGTGGCAACCGTCGATGCTTTTCGCCGTATTGGCCAACAACTGGAGTCCATTGCTCAGGGAGTCAAGCGAATTGGCCAGGTGAACGGCCAGACGGCAAGCGCCAGTGAATTTCAAAAGAGTTTGATGGAAGAGGGTGATCGAAGCGTTCTGGCGATCAAGTCTGGTATTCGTGAGAGCAGTTGTCGTGTTCAGGCATTGGCGAGTGTCAGTGCACGCCTAAGGGACTTGGCAGAAAATCTGGTTGGTCAGGCGGCGCGCTTTCAGTTGTAGATGAGTTTAATCAATCGGCCAGGAATCGAGCGATAGCCCGGTCTTGCTCGCGCTAAGGCACCAGCCCTGATGGTGCCAGTCGCCGAGTACTATACGCTCAGCAGGCTCGCCTGCGAGCGTCAGCGGGTGGCGTGCCGGGCGGTGGGTGTGGCCGTGAATCAATCGCTGCACGCCGGCTGCTTGCATGACTCGAATGACTTCGTCAGGCGTCACATCCATAATATCTTCCGCCTTAAGGCTGTTCATTTCACGGCTTTGTTCGCGCATCTGTGCCGCCAGCGCGCGCCGTGCAGGCAGCGGCTGAGCCAGCAGTTGTTGCTGCCAAGCAGGAGAGCGCACCTGTGCGCGAAACGCCTGGTAATCCTGATCGCGCGTACACAGACTGTCACCATGCAACAGCAGCGTTGGGCAGCCATAGAGATCAATTACCGCGCCCTCGTCCAGCAGTTGCGCGCCAGCGCGACGCGCAAACGCATCGCCGAGTAAAAAGTCCCGATTGCCGTGCATTAAAAAAATGTCGGTGCCTAGATGACTGAGTTTGTTAAGTTCGGCAGCAACTTGCACACCGAGCGGATCGTCATCGTCGTCGCCAATCCAGGCATCAAAAAAATCGCCAAGGATAAACAGCTTTTCAGCGGCAATGGCTTTGTGGTGCAGAAAGTGAAAAAACGCCCGGGTAATATCCGGGCGTTGGTTGTGCAGGTGAAGATCAGAAATAAAAAGTTGCATCTGCCCGCAGGAATTACGCGTTAATGACAGCGCGTTCAATAAATACTGCTTCCTGAGGAACATCGGCGTGGTGACCTTTGGTGCCGGTTTTTACGCCTTTGATTTTATTGACCACATCCATGCCGTCCACCACTTTGCCAAATACGCAGTAACCCCAGCCTTGTGACGTTTTGGCGCTGTGGTTCAAAAAGGTGTTGTCTTTTACGTTAATAAAAAACTGTGCGGTGGCACTGTGTGGATCGTTGGTGCGCGCCATAGCGAGGGTGCCGGTAAGGTTTTTCAAACCGTTGTCCGCTTCGTTTTCGATGGGTGCGCGAGTTTGCTTTTGCTCCATGTCCTCGGTGAGCCCGCCACCTTGGATCATAAAACCGTCGATAACCCGGTGGAAAATAGTGCCGTTGTAAAAACCTTCTTCGACGTACTGCTTGAAGTTGGCGGCCGTCTTGGGTGCCTTGTCGAAATCCAGTTCGATAACGATATCGCCGTAGTTGGTATGCAGGGTGATCATGGTGATTCCTCTCGTGCTGCTCTGAGTAGTGCGGTTAATCCTGTGCGCAAAGGCTGCGCATGATACGCGTCGGCTTGATCCTTGACTACCGGATCTTGCCGATGGCGGCTTTTAATCCTTCCAGCTGAATGGTGAACAGGGCTTCGAGCATTTGTGCCTGGCGCGCCGGGTTGCAGGAGGAGAAATCCTCGGGCCATTTTTCGCAGTAAACGGCGCCATCCACGCAGCCGGAACGCAATAGCATGCTCACCCCATGGGCCAGGGACCAGGCGCTGAGGGTGGCGACGCAACCCTGGATCTCGCTGGGGCTATGGCCCTGCTGGCGCATCAGCTCCAGCAACTGGGCGCGCACCAGGCTTTCACAGCTGATGCTGGCGTCTATGCATTCGGGCGTTAAACGCTCCAGATCCGGCAGCCAGCTGAAAATGACGTCAAACAAAAAGCGATGGCGCAGTGCAAAGTCGATATAGGCACGGCCAATGCCGCGAATGGCTTCCTCGGGGTTGGGGTTGTCGAGCTTCGCCAGTTCGGCGCGCATATGGGCGGTAAAGCGCTTGAAGCCTTCGGTTTTGATATCCACCAGCAGGGCAGTTTTGTCGCTGAAGTGGCTGTAAACCGCCGTGGGAGATACGCCGACCTGTTTCGCCAGGCCGCGCAGGCTGAGTTTGTCCAGCCCCTCTTCGGCCAGGGTTTGCAGGGCAGCGGCGAGCAGAGCTTCGCGCAGGTTGCCGTGGTGATAGCTGTCTTTTTTTGCCATGGAGCCCGGGTGCTTTGTTGGTCAATAGGAGCCGAGGGCGCAGTGTAGCAGACCTTTACAGCGCCCAACGCAGACTCAGCAGCAGGCTGTCGTTGTGTCGGTAGGGGTAGAGTTGTTGATCGGCGTGGGCGCTGTAGTCCACCAGTGTCAGGCCCAGGCTCAGCCGGTCGCTCTGCGCCCAGTTGGCGCTCAGACGCAGCAATTCGCCTTGATTGCCGTTTAACTGCAAACCCACTGCACCCAGGCTCAGGCGCTCGTTAAACAGGTTGTAACTCAGCCTCAGCCCATAGCCGGTTTGCCATGCGTCGCTGGCCAGCTCCTGCTGGTAATCCAGGGTATAGCTGTGGGTGATTTCACCGCTGACCAGCAGATCGCGCACACCGCTGTATTCCAGAGCGTACATGGCGCGCCACTGGTCTTTTTCCAGCCAGTCGGCGAGCGGGTTGGATTGGGCCAAGGGCAGATCCTCGAGCCAGGCTTGCTCAGTTTTGAACACCCAGTTGCCCCGGGTCGCCTGCCATTGCAGACCTGCGAGGGATTGGCGCTCCTGCTCCAGTTGGATGCTGTCGATACGGGGAGTGGCCCCGTTGTCGCTCAGCCTGATTCCCGCCAGTACGGGTTCGGGGCTGTAGCTATTGGCCAGCAATAGGCGCAGATCCCAGCCGGGGGCTGAGTGTTGCCAGCGCAGCGCCCAACCGCTGGCGGTTTGGCTGCGCAGATGAATATCGGGTTGGCGGTAGTCCTCCGGCTGGCGAAATTCGGCCAGGGTGTCGAATTCGTCGAGCGGGGCCGGTTGGCGATCGACAGGCGTATCGATCAGAAGTACCAACTCCAGGGACTGACGCCAATGGATCAGCAGGGCGGGTACCGGCAGGCGCAGCTGCTCCAGATCGGCCTGGCCGGGCCAGCGTTGGTCGCGGCGCGCCAGCTGGTCGGTGACTTTCAGGCTTTCGGCCTCGCCCCAGGCCAGGGTTTGGTAGCCACCTTTGATCCACCAGTCACCCGCCTGCCAGCTGAGATAACTGTCGTCCTCGCGCAGGCGCCAGCGACGTTGCTGGCGCTGGTCGGTGTTGAGCTGATAGCCAGACCAGAGATCAGCGCGGTCAAGGTCAGGCAGCCAGTCGTGATCGAGGGAGCCAGCTAACCTCAGCTGCCAGGCGTCCCAGTCCCAGGTGAAGCGACCATAAAGGCGGCTTTCGACCTGGGTGAGCTGGGCTGAGTCGCGGCCTACCGGTAAGTCAGGTGTGCGATAGCCATAGCCGATTTTTTGCTGTACCCAGGCGAGATAGTGAAAAGGCCCTTCAGGGCTGGTTGGCCCCTCGGCATGGGTGTCCAGGTCGCCAAAAAAGTCATTGGCCAAGAGGTTGTTAGTCACCAGGCCGGTTGCCAATACCAGCGCTAGTCTGCCTGTGCGAAACAGGATGTTTGATCTGCGATTCATCTTAGGTCTGACTCCTTCATTTGACGCCTCGCTTCTTCATTTGACCCCCCGCTCTAATGCCTGGGAGGTAAACAGGCTTTCATCCAGCGGCAGGTTGTAGCTGACGTCGCTCAGTTGAAAGACACTGGCGTGTTCCTGTTTGCCGTTGCGGGTGGTGATCATCTGCAGGCGTTTGGCGGTCCAGATGCCATCAATTTCTTCCAACTGGCGGGCGCTGAAGTATTTGATGCGATTGCCGCGCTTTACCCAGATTTGGGCCTGCACCTGGATAAAGTTGTCTTTGCGAATCCAGAGGTGGGACTTTTCGTAGCCGGTTTCGCTGGCGACCTTGTCGGCAAATTCGGGCTTGGGTGTGGACTCAATCAGCCAGGCATCGGCGCCGTCTACCGGGTCATTTTCCTTCAGGATTTTGTAGTCGTACCAGTCGAGGGTGATGCCGTTCATATCCGAATAGCTAAAGTCACTGCCCATAAAGGAGCCGGATCTGTCTCCTGCCGCTACTCGGCGGGTTTGCTTGAGGGCGGGCAGGTAGAGCCAGGCCTCGTCGTCGCGGTCGTCGTAGTCATAGCTCAGGTAGGCAGTGCCGGCCACGTCGGTGGGTGATAAGAACAATGCCAGGCTTTTGGTAATACCCGGCTGTTCCAGGGTGTAGAGGCGCAGGTCGCGCACTCGCTCCCGTTTGCGGCTGTCGATCAGAATCAGCTGGGCCTGGGAAAGGCTGGTGTCGCCGGTATAGCGGCCGTCCATCTTTTCCATGATCTGTCGTGCGCTCAATGGGTCTTCGGCTCTGGCCAGGCTTGCCAGCAAGAATGCCGCAACAGCCAGCACACCCAGGCTGGCGAGCAGTTTCAGGTTGGGGTCTTTCATGGAGAAGGTTCCTCCTTAGGGGTGAGAAGGGGCGCCTGGGTTGGTTTTGTGTCCCGGCGGCCGTCGATCCAGAAGAGCAGAGCGGGCAAAAAGATCAGGTCGCCAATCAGGGCCAGGGCCATGATGGTGGCGGCAAAGAGACCTGTGTAGATGTAGGGGATAAAGGAGCCAAACAGCATCAGGCTAAAGCCGGTGACCAGAATCAGGGAGGTGAACACCACCGCCCGCCCGGCTTCGCCCATGGCCAGGTCTATGGCCTCCTGGGTGTTGTTGCCCTGGCGGCGGGCACGCAGGTAACGGCTCATCACATGGATGGCGTCATCCACGGCTATGCCCATGGTCATGGCGCCCACGATCATGGTGCCCAGATCCAGATTGATACCTAGCAGCACCAGCAGGGCACCGGTCATGAGTATGGGCACAATGCTGGGTACCAGGGCGATCAGCCCGTATTTGAGCGAGCGGAACAGGAAGATAAAACTCAAGCCGATAATCATCATCGCTAGCAAAAAGGAGCGGGACATGCCCTGGTTGATGTAAATGTCCTGGGCGTTGTACATCACCAGGCTGCCGGTAATCTGGGTGTTAAGTTGCGGGAACTCCCGCGCCAATTGCTGCTGAACACGATCCAGCAGCGCTTTGGTGTCGCTGGCGGCCATGTTGATGATCGGCAGGCTAAGGCGTAGGTAGCGTTCGTCAAAGTCACGCATGTCGGTCAGGTCTTCTTCCGGCCCGGTGTTGTCGTACAGCAGCAGGAACTGGGCGGCCATTTCGCGGGAGTCGGGCAGACGGTAAAAGGCCGGATCATCGTAGTTCAGGGCCTGACTTATCTGCTGGTGTACCCGAATCAACGATATGGCCTTTCCAGCCTCTGGCAGGCTTTCGAGCCAGGTTTCCAGGCGCGCCACCTTCTGCAAAAAGGCTGGCTCGTGGATGCCACCTGAGGCGCCGGAATCAATCATAAAGTCCAGGTTTTGGATGCCCTTGTAGGTTTGGTCGAAGTAATGAAGATCAGCGCGGGCGGGGTTGCTGGTTTTGAAGTAAGTAATAAAGTTGGAATCTACCTGGATGCGTGGCACCAGTGCCAGACTCACCGCTAACAGTGCCAAACCCAAGAGGCTGAGGCCCCGTTTGTGCTGGCGGGTAAACCGGGGAATCCAGTGAATAATGCGCGCCAGCAAGCCGCTGGTGACCGCTGCTTGGGTGCGGGGGGAGTAGCCTTTCACAAAGCTCAGCAGCGCGGGCAGCAGGGTCATGCTCAGCAAAAAAATCACCAGTGAACCTATGGCGCCCAAGCCAGCGAAGTGGCGCACGGGCACCAGTTCGGTAACGCCCAAGGCAAGGAAGCCCGCCGCGGTGGTGAGGGCGGTAAACAGCACCGGCACCCACAGATGCTCGACCGCAGACTCGGCAGCGGCTTTGGGCTCCAGCCCCTTGGCCCGCGCCTGGTAAAAGCCCACCAATAGATGTACGGCGACGCCTATACCAATAATGATCAACGTCGGCACCAAAGCGGATTACACTACCGTATGGGGCCAGTGCAAGAGCCCCTGGATACCGGTCACCAGCAAAATGGCGCTGCCGATCATGGCCCAGGGCAGGAGGGTGGCGACCCAGGTGCGAAAGCTGAACCAGAGGATAATCACCATCAGCAGCGCCATGCCGGGATTGATCCAGGCCTGGTCGCGCTTGCTCAAGACCTCAAATTGTTCGCTAAAGACAGGCTGGCCGCTCAGATGCAGGGGGTAACCCTGCTCGGCATAGCCAGCCTCGGCGATGTGTTGGCGCAGGGCGGCCATCAGCGACATTTTTAAATCGCTGGAGCCTACTTCGTATTGGGTGCGGGCTACTACCCGAGTGTGGCGCAGGTCGCGGGTGATCAGGCTGTCCAGCGCCATGGGTTCGTTGAGGATCACGGTTTTGGCGTGGGCAAGTTGCTCGGACGTGGTGAAATCGTCAAACAGGTCTTCGGTGACCATAACCCCGTCTTTGGAGTAGGTGTGCTGGTATTTGGTGAGCGACCTGACTTGCGTCACTTCGGGGCGGGTTTCAAGAAAGCGGGTGAGTTGGTCAATGACGGCGAGGCTCTGGGGGGTAAAAAGATCGCTGTCGTCACCGGGCGCCACCAGGCCCACAGAGAGATATTCCACATCGCCAAAGCGCTCCAACAACTGGTTGAACTCCGCCAGGCGCGGGTCGCCCTCAATAAAAAAGCTTTCGTTGGAGTTGTCGTAATAGAGGTTTTTCATGGGAAGAAAGGACAGGCCCATGGCCAGGGCGGTGAGGCTGATGACCAGCCAGCGCTGGCCAACCACAAAGCGCGCCCAGGCGCGAATAACGACTTTCATGCTTTAGCTCCTTTGCACCTGCGTGCACTGCCAAGAGGGGAAAGGTCGCTAGTTAACACTGTTAACTTATCGATGTAAAGATTGGATTCGAAAATTCACCAAAATGTTTGATTCGTAGATCAATGCGAACACTCTCTGGCGTCGTGGTAAAGCCCCTCCCTGTAGAGATAGGAGGGCAGTTGAACGTGAGTCAGCGCCCTTTTGTGCTCGCTGTCAGAGGCGGGTCTGTCGACTATTAACTTTCTTAAGTCGTCGTCGTAGTGTGCAATGACGGCCGTTTGATCCGGCTTCAAAATGGTGATTTTCTCCTGCTCGAGCAGTGCAAAATAATCTTCAAATTGCACGAACGCATGCCCCTTGCTAATTGCGTCCAGAGTCAAGTCTCTACCGACGAAGGGGTGGCAGCTGGCTACTCCCATCAGAGATAGAAGGGTGGGTGCCAAATCGATTTGACTTGTTAATGTGGTAATGCGCGAAGGTTGGGTGTCGGCGCCTAATATCAGCCCAGGAATACGAAATTTTTCCAGGGGTATGAGATTGCTGCCATACACGCGATTGTCGTGGTCGGCGACTATCAGAAACAGCGTATCTTTCCAGTAATCACTTTGCTTTGCTTTAGCAAAAAACTGGCCCATTGCCCAGTCGGCGTATTTAACGGCGTTGTTTACGCTATTTTTAGGTTCTTCATAAAGCTCGATGCGGTTGTCTGGAAATTCAAACGGCTCGTGGTTGCTTGATGTAAAAATGAGTGTAAAAAAAGGCTGATTCAGATTGTGCAGCTTTTGAATTTCTAGGTGGGCCTGATTAAAAACATCTTCATCGCTGGCCCCCCAACTCCCGACAAATATTGGGTCTGGTATTTTTTCCAGATCGACAATATCCTCAAAGCCATTGCCGGTAAAAAATCCCCGCATATTGTCGAAATGCGCTTCGCCACCATAAATGAATTGTGTTCTGTAGCCCGCTGTGCGAAGCACTGATGCGATGGTTGCAAAACCCTGTTGACTGTTGGAAAGCTTTACCACACTTTGAGCGGGTGTTGGCAGATAGCCAGCTATCACGGCTTCTATTTCGCGTACGGAGCGAGTGCCGGTGGCATAGAGTTGGTCAAACCAAATCCCACTCTTTGCCAACTTTTCAAGTTCTGGTGTGACCGCCAGACCACCGAGAGATTCCACAAAGGTGGCTCCCATACTTTCTTGCAACACAATGACCAAGTTGAGTGGCGCTGTGCGTTTGATTCCCGGGCTTTGATAGTGGAGTGTTGGAAACTGAGGGTCGCTAAATTGGTAAGTCTTTAACCAGGGCCAATCGAGACTTTGTTCCAGCATCGCTTCGCGCGACAGCTTTCCGTAGATTTCGCTGGATCTCGCTTCGTGCTTCATGCTGTAGGCGGCATAGAGTACAGAGTATCCAGAGTTGATCACCAGTGAGTTCACCATTGAATCACCTGTTATGGCAAACAACGCTGGGTTTGCTGGCCGGTGATCGGTTGTCGACCGAATACCCAGGGTCAACATCAATATTACCAGTGGCCACAGGATCAAGCTCTTTCCAAGTGGCCAGAAGGTCAATTTCTGGGGTGGTATCTGCATGAGCCGATAGAGCGCAACACCTAGAGCGCCGGTTAAGAGAATTCCGCCGATTAAGGGCGCTCTAAAACCCAACCAAAGTGTCGATAACACTTCGCGTGGATATTTAAGGTATTCGATAAAAATTCGGTTGGGTCTTATGTCGTACTGCATTAAAAACGCAGGTGTAGCGAGCTCCATAAACACAATGAAAATGAGCCCGATAAAACTCCAGACGTAGGTGGCTTGAAACCAGGGCGAGGACCATTTGCGGTATGCAAAAATGGGCAAAAGAAGAACGGGAATCAATAGCCAGATGAAAACAAGAATAATATCTGCCCTTAGGCCTTGAATAAAAATATTGGCTAGGGAGTTTGTGACCAAGACGCGCTCATGCTGCCATAGGACTAACCCCAGCCGGCTAAGGCTGAGAATGGCCAATGAAAAAATTACCATGCGCACCAAATAGGCGTAGGGGCCAAAAGTTGTAGAGCGGAGAGCACGGGAGTAATTCAATATGGTGTAATCCTGGTGCAGTTACTTGGATTTGAGGGTGGGCGTATGGAACCTAGTTGCGACTTATTCTTGTTGATTGGTGTTGGTGAGATCCGCTCGACGAACGACAATCTACAGAGGCCTCTGATAGACTCCGATCTTATCCGGATGTTCACGTGAGAAAGATATGATTCTTGGAAATAATTGCCTCGGTAAATTTATCACCATCGAAGGCACCGAAGGCGTAGGTAAAAGCACCAACCTTGCCTTTGTGCACCAGTGGTTAGTGGCTCAGGGTTTGGAGGTGGTTGTTACCCGCGAGCCGGGGGGCACGCCCCTGGCGGAAGAAATTCGTAGCCTGTTGTTGGCTAAACGGGCGGAGCCGGTGGACGAAACGGCCGAACTGCTGCTGGTGTTCGCGGCGCGTGCCCAGCATTTGCAAGCGGTGATCAAACCCGCCCTGGCGCGGGGTGCCTGGGTGCTGTGCGATCGCTTTACCGATGCCACTTATGCCTACCAGGGTGGAGGCCGCGGCCTGAGCCTGGACACTATCGCCCAGCTGGAGCAACTGGTGCAGGGGGATTTGCGCCCGGACCTGACCCTGATCCTCGATATCGATGTAGCCCTGGGATTGGAACGCGCCAGCGCACGCGGTGAGCTGGACAGGTTTGAAAGTGAAACCCTGGCGTTTTTCGAACGGGTGAGGGCGGCCTACCAAGAGCGCGCCCTGGCGGCTCCCGACCGCTACGCCACCGTTGATGCAGGCCAGCCCCTCGGCCAGGTGCAGGCAGATATTGCCCAGGTGCTCCAGCTGTTGCTGGACAGGTGATTGGGTAACACTCCCAAAACGTTTGTGGCTGTCCCCTGTTAAAACTCCGGGGGACTCTCCAGACTCAAGGTCTGCCCTGTTGAAGGGTGACTCAGTTCCAGCCGATAGGCATGAAGTAACAAACGCGGCGCCAGCGCTCTAACCGGCTCGGGCGCATAAAGCTGATCGCCGAGGATAGGGTGGCCGAGGGAGAGCATATGCACCCGCAGTTGGTGGGTACGGCCACTGACTGGCTCCAGCTGCACCCGGCTGGTGTTGCTCTCCGAATCCCGCGCCAATACCCGATAGCGGGTCAGGGCGGATTTACCATCCTGATAACACACCTTTTGCAGCGGTCGATTGGGCCAGTCACAAATCAACGGCAAATCGATTTCGCCCTCGTCTTCAGCGAACAAACCCTCCACCACCGCCTGATAGCGCTTATGCACCTGGCGTTGTTGAAACTGGTGGGTGAGGGCTTTTTGGGTCGGATAATTCAGGGGCAGCATGACAATGCCCGAGGTGCCCTGATCCAGGCGGTGAATAACCCTGGCGTTGGGGTTGTACTTGAGTGCGCGATTGATCAGGCAGTCCTGCTTTTCGGGTCCCTTGCCGGGCACGGTCAGCAGCCCGGCGGGTTTGTTGAGGATCAGCAGGTCGCTGTCCTCATAGAGAATCTCGATACTGGCTTCCGTCATGGGTTGGTGCCGCCTGGTCAGGCCTGGTCAAAAGGGCGGCGATTATCGCAAATCCCGGCGTTGGTTGCTAAGCTTGCGCTCCCTTTCACCTCGAAGACCCTGGCGATGAGTGACTTTCCCACCTTGCCCTATCCCTGGCAGCAGGATGAATGGCAGCAACTCTGCGCGCGCATCAACGCCGGTCGCTTGCCCCATGCGTTGATGCTGACTGGCCCGACCGGTATCGGCAAACGTCATTTGGCTTTGGCACTGGCTCAGCGGCTCCTGTGCGAGACGCCGGTGGTGGATACCCCCTGCGGCAAGTGCCGTGGCTGCTTGTTGAATAGTGCCCAAACCCACCCGGATTTGCTCTGGCTCACGCCCGAAGAAGAGGGCAAGGCCATCAAGGTGGATCAGGTGCGGGAGTTGTCCGAGACCCTGGCGAAGACTGCCCAACAAGGCGGCTACAAGCTGGTGATACTGGCGCCTGCGGAGGCCATGAACACCAATGCTGCGAACGCGTTGCTCAAATCATTGGAAGAGCCCGCAGCGAACACACTGCTGATTTTGCTCAGCGCCAACCCCTCCAGCGTGCTCCCCACCATTCGCAGTCGCTGCCAGTTGTGGCCTATGGCCCTGCCCCCGCGCGAACAGGTACTTCATTGGTTAAAACCCTTGTTAGCCGGTCAATCGGTAGCGGCGGAAACCCTGGTGGACGCCGCCGAGGGCGCCCCCCTCAAAGCCCTGTCTTATCTCGAATCTGACGTTCTCGAGCAGCGCACGCAATGGTTGGATCAGTTGGGGCGCCTGAGTCTCGGTCACTTGTCGGCTATTGAGGTGGCGGCCCAATGGCAAAACACCCAGGTGACCCAGTTGCTGGAATGGTTTTTGAGTCTGGTGCAGGGTGTTGTGCGCTGGCAATTGGGGGTGGCAGATGCGCGCATTCAGGGCTGGCCCGAGGTGTTGCGTGAACAGCTGCTAGCATTGGACCCGGCCTTGGTGCATCGCTATCTGGAAAAGCTCATGCATACTCGCCGCCTGTGGCTGAGCAGTGCCAACCCCAATAAGCAGTTGTTGTTGGAGGAGTTGTTGCTCGATTGGAGCGCCTTGCTTCGGGCGGGCAAAGCGAGAAAACTGGCGGCTGGACACTAGTCGTCTAATCTATTAGTGTTCGATCAATCGGTTACACCCTTTAACGAGTCAGTTTATGCAAGCAATTGGCGGCGGTGCGCGCAACGGGATCCTCTCCCTTACCATCAAAGACAAGGCGGTGCTCTATGCTGCCTATATGCCTTTTGTGAAAAACGGCGGCATGTTTATCCCTACCAGCAAAACCTACAAATTAGGCGATGAAGTATTTATGTTGCTCAGCCTGATGGATGAGCCGGAAAAAATTCCGGTGGCCGGTAAGGTGGTGTGGGTTACGCCCAAGGGTGCCCAGGGCAACCGGGCGGCGGGTATAGGTGTGCAGTTCAGCGATCAGGACAACACTGCCGTGAACAAAATCGAAACCTACCTTGCCGGATCGCTGACCTCTGACAGGCCCACCCATACCATGTAGTCCGAGGTTATAATTTGCGCCGCTTTGGCGCGACAACAAGCCAGGCAGTTCCTGGCTTTTTTATTTTTAAGAAGACCTGATTCATGTTGATTGACTCTCACTGCCATCTCGACCGACTCAAACTGGATGCCTACGGCGGCAATCTGGATGCGGCAATTGATGCTGCCCATGAGCGCGGCATACAGCAGATGCTGTGCATTGGTATCAGCCTTGCCAATATCCAAACCGTTATCGACCTCGCCCAGCGCTATCCCGGTGTAGTGGCCTCGGTGGGGGTGCATCCCTGTGATGTGAAAGAGGGTATGGCTGATGCCGACCAGTTGGCTGCCTGGGCGTCGCAACCCAAAGTGGTTGCGCTGGGTGAAACCGGGTTGGACTATCACTACGAAACCGAGAGCAAACAACTGCAACACGAAAGCTTTGCTTTGCACCTGGCGGTGGGTAAACAACTGGGCCTGCCGGTGGTGGTGCATACCCGCGAGGCCAAAGCCGATACACTCGAGCTGATCAAAGCCCATGGCAGTCGCGAACACGCGGGTGTGCTTCACTGCTTTACTGAAGACTGGGCCATGGCCAAGGCGGCGCTGGATCTGAATTACTATGTTTCTATTTCCGGCATAGTCACCTTTAAAAACGCCGAGCAAATTCGCGAGGTGGTGCGCAATATGCCGCTGGATCGTTTGCTCGTGGAAACCGATTCGCCCTACCTGGCGCCTGTGCCTTATCGCGGCAAACCCAACGAGCCAAAATTTGTGCGTGAGGTTGCGCAGTTTGTGGGTGAATTGCGTGGATTATCGCTGGAAGAAATTGCAGCCATTACCACCGACAATTTTTACCGATTGTTTCCCAAAGCCAAAGCCCATTTACCTCAGCCATAATCCGACTTTCTAATAACGAGATACGACCATGAACCATGACGCCGTACAGGCCAGCCAAATTGAAACCATGCTCGAACTGCAAGACAGCATGAACACCAAGGTGAATGCCGATTGGCAAAATCAGGGTTACGAATGGTACAGAGCTATTTGGGTCGAATGTGCCGAGCTGATGGATCACTACGGATGGAAGTGGTGGAAAAAGCAAACCCCGGACACAGAGCAGGTGGCCTTGGAATTGATTGATATCTGGCACTTTGGGTTGAGTATTCTGCTGCAATCTGGCAGCGAGCGAGCCGAGATAGTTGATCGTATTCAGCAGCAGTTGCTGATTGGTAACTCCCAAGAGGATTTTCGCTTGGATCTCGAAGCCTTTGCTGCGGCTACCCTCACTGATCGTCAATTTCACATTGACTTGTTTGGTCGTTTGATGGCTGGTGTTGGAATGAGTTTTGACCAGCTTTATCGTGGCTACGTCGGTAAAAACGTGTTGAACTTTTTCCGTCAGGATCAGGGTTACAAAGAGGGCAGTTATCGCAAGCACTGGCAGGATGGGCGTGAAGATAATGAGCACCTGGTTGAAATTGTTCAGCGCCTTGATGCAGGCAGTGGGAATTTCAAGGAAGCAATTTATAGTGCTTTGCGCGATCGCTACTTCCAATAGTAGCCCATCTACTATTTTAGGAAGCAAAAACATGTCGGCCGGGAAGGTGGCAACCAAGGTTCTTCGCTGGCTGCTTGTGTCAGGGGTGCTGCTTTCAGTCGCCTGCTTGTCCGGCTGTACCTACCTTAAGTATTCCGCTATTCATTCCCAATATTCGCGCATTCAACAGGCCGATCCCAGTCAGCTGAATTCAAAACATCTCTTGGGTAGAAATACCTTTTTCGTGATTGGGCTTATTGAAGGTGACACGAAAGTTTTTTCCGGGGTGCCTATGGTTGTGGCGGCCTATTCAAATGACCTCAAAATTCACGAGCGCGTGGATAGAATGTTTTTGCAGGGTGTGGGTACCCATTATGGCTTGAATCTTCCTGCTGGAAACTATGAGTTATTGGTCTATGCCGATCTTGACCTGGATGGGATAGTGCGTGCGACAGATATAGTCGGGCATAGAACTTTACATTTGCAGCTGGCCGAAGACTCAACCCAAGTGGTAAATAAAATCAATATTCATTTGGCTGAGGCGCGACACATCTCCTGGGCGGAAAGCCTTGAGTTGCCACAGGTTGAGCGCTCAAAGGTTTCTGCGTTTTATCCCGCAGGTAGTATCCGGACACTTGAGGATTCCTTATTTGACGAGCAGATGGCGGTGCTGGGAATGTACGACCCTGCGTCATTTCTTGAACATGCCCCCACTATGTTTTATGCGCTCGAGGAGGATCAGGGTCATAAGATCCCCGTGATCTTTGTGCACGGTATTAGTGGTAGCCCACGACAATTCCAGTCAATAATTGAGCGCTTGGACAGCGATAGATACAAACCCTGGTTTTTTTACTATCCATCTGGCGGTGATTTGAATCACTTGGCTGATTTTTTTTATCGGCTATTTTTGTCTGGGGATGTTATTAACCTGGAAAACACTCCAGTTGTGGTTGTTGCTCACAGTATGGGTGGCCTGGTTGTCAGAGAGGCGATTAATCGGTATCAGCACAACGGCAAAGAAAATCAACTCGGGCTGCTGATCACCATAGCCAGTCCATTTGGAGGGCATCCCTCAGCAGCGATGGCAGAGAATCGCGGTATGCTAACCTTGCCCTCCTGGCAGGATCTTAACCCGGAAGGCACCTTTATCCAGAGGCTCTATCGGAAACCTCTGCCTGCCTTTGTTGAGCACCATTTGCTTTACGCGTATAAAAATACTGCAAAAGTAAAGTTTGGCGAAAATAGCGATGGTGTAGTGCCCTTGGCGAGCCAGTTGCATCCCAAGGCGCAAACTCAGGCCAAAATCAGTTTTGGTATTGATAATACCCATGTGGATGTGCTTTCAGATCAGGTGTTGCTTGATTACTTGCACAGCCAGATAGCCAGGATCACAAGCCCCTTGCCGGAAGAGCATTTGGCCATATTGATAAAAGATGGCGGATTGAATATTGATTTGGATAACAGCTATAGCCCGGCTGTGCGACACGCTATTCACTACGCCGGAAAATATTTAATACTGCTGGTTGCGGGATTGATTGAACCCTTTAGTGAGGATCAGCGACGATTTATTGAGGCGGTGAAGCAGGGAAAGTCAGGCTCTTTTCCAGGCGCTACAGAATACAGCCGCTTTCTCAAAGAAAACCCTCAGCTGGTAAGCGAGGTTCTGGATGAATGGCGCTTGGGTAGCATGACTGCGCCCTAACTTTTTTCGGGATGCCTGGCTAGCGCTGCTGCTTGCGCATAAATTCAGCGAACTCCTCCGGCGTAATTGGCCGGCTGAAGTAATAGCCCTGTGATTGATCGCAGGCGTGTTCACGCAAAAAGCTTTCTTGCGCTTCAGTTTCCACACCTTCGGCAATGACCGTCAGGCTCAGGGTTTTACCCATGGCAATAATCGCTTCGGTAATGGCCCTGTCTTCCGGATTGGCGGGAATGTCGCGGATAAAGGAACTGTCCACTTTCAGTGTATCTATCGGGAAGCGTTTTATTTGCGCGAGCGATGAGTAGCCTACGCCAAAATCATCAATCGCCAGACGCACGCCCAGGGCTTTAATGGCGCTCAGAATTCGTATCGCGCGCTCTGCGTCCTGCATCACCATGCCTTCGGTAATTTCCATTTCCAGCAGCTCGGGTGGCATGCCTGTTTCTGCCAGTACTTTGGCGACGTCCTCGATCAGGCTGTCATCAAAAAACTGCCGTGCTGACAGGTTGACGGCCATGCACACAGGTGGCAAACCCTCTTTGAGCCAGGCAACATTTTGTGCGCAGGCGGTGCGCAGCACCCAGCGACCGATCATCACGATTAACCCGGTTTCTTCCGCCAGGGGAATAAACTGCGCGGGAGAAATAATGCCAAGTTCCGGGTGTTGCCAGCGCACCAGCGCTTCTACGCCAGCCACTTCGCCGGTTTTTAAATTGCGTTTGGCCTGGTAGTGCAAAAAAAACTCATTGCGCTCCAGTGCCTGGCGTAAATTGTTCTCCAGCATCAGCCGCTCCAGCGAGCGGGCTTTGATATCGGGTGAGTAAAACTGGTAGGTATTTTTGCCTTCTTCTTTGGCGCGGTACATGGCGATGTCCGCGTTTTTCATCAGGGTTTGTTCATCCTGGGCATCGTCGGGATAGAAGCAGATACCTACGCTGGCCGTTACCCGGCACTCTTGCTGTTGCACAACAACCGGCTCAATAGTGGTGGCAAGAATTTTTTGCGCGACTTTGACCGCCTGCTCTGCATCCTCGATTTCCTGAAGCAAGATGACAAACTCATCACCACCTAAACGCCCCACCAGATCGCTGGCGCGCAGGCAGGCTTTAAGGCGCTTGGCGACCTCGGTGAGTAACTGATCTCCCGCTTCATGGCCGAGTGTGTCGTTGATATTTTTAAACCTATCCAGATCAATAAAAAGTACGGCCAGCTTGCGATGGTGGCGTCGCGCCGATTCTATGGCGACATTCAGCAGCTTGCTGAACATAAAGCGGTTGGGTAGATCTGTGAGGCTGTCGTGGGTCGCCAGGTATTGAATGTGCTCTTCCGAAAGTTTGCGCTCGGTAATATCGCGGCCTATGCCGCGGTAGCCACGAAAATCACCGGTGTCAGTAAAGG
Source organism: uncultured Cellvibrio sp. (assembly GCA_965652595.1). GTDB lineage: Bacteria > Pseudomonadota > Gammaproteobacteria > Pseudomonadales > Cellvibrionaceae > Cellvibrio. The sequence continues at coordinate 18,657 of CBFGWO010000035.1, forward strand.
CTGGCATGCCGGTCAGGCTGAGATAGGTCACCTTGCCGTCATCCGCTTGGTGGCGCAACTCCAGATCTCGAAAAGCCTGGCGTTCTTTGAGTTGCTGCTCGTGGTCTTGCCAGCTGGCGGAAAGTATTTCTGTGCGCGGCAGTTGTGCCAGAGATTTGCCAATGACTTCTTCTAAGGTGAAGCCAGATTTTTGATTCGGGTCTTCCAGCTGGGTGAAAAAGAGTTGTGCATCCTGCTCCCAATACCAGTCAGATGACAATTCTGTCAGGCTGCGGAAGCGGCTTTCGCTTTCGTGAAGGGCCAGCAGGGCTTCACGCCGGCGGGTGATATCGCGCCCTATACCCACAAAGCCCATCAATTCGCCCTGATCACCTCGCACCGGAATTTTGCTGGTAAGTAGCCAGCGTACCGCGCCTGTCTGCTTGTCTATTACCGGCTCTTCGTGATTGAGCAGGGCTTCGCCGGTGCGCAGAATGCGTTGTTCATCTTCATAAAACCGCTGTGCCATATCCGCCGGAAAAAAATCAAAATCGCTTTTGCCAATCAGCTGCTCAGGGGTGGTGCCCATGCCCTTGGCGACAGCGGTGTTGGCGAGCAGAAATTTGCTGTCGATATCTTTGGCAAAGATGTTGTCGGGTACTGAATCGACCAGCGTGCGCATCAGGTTGCGCTCGCGCGCCAGTGTCAGACTTAGCGCTTGCAGTTCGGCAGTTCGTTCGGCTACGCGTTTTTCCAGCTCGGTATTGAGCTCGCGAATTTGCATCTCTGCGCGTTTGCTGGTGGTAATGTCGCGAGTAATGCCGAGAATGCCGACAATCTCTCCCTGTGGATCGCGCAGGGGGATTTTGGTGGTGGAGTGCCAGCGAGTGTCGCCGGTGCGAGCGTCCTTGAGCAACTCTTCGCGATCAACCAGTGCCTGACCGGAGCGGATCACCCATTGATCGTCGTTGTAGTAGCTGGTGGCGGCAGCTTCCGGGTTGAAATCGAAATCGGTTTTGCCAACCACATCCTCTGGTCGACTAGTACCTATCATCTGCGCTAAGGCGAGGTTGGCAAAGATAAAGCGGCCCTGCAGGTCCTTGGCGTAGATAAGATCAAGCGTGTTGTCGGCAAGGGTGCGAAGCAGGCTATGTTCCATGGATCGGGTTCTAAGGTCTGTTATCGAATGGCCCAAGGCAGGCGCGCTGCCAGCAAGTATAGGCCAATCCCCTGGAATGCCAGTGAAGAAGTGTGAAGTATTTCGCTATTGCTCGCGGCCTATACGGCTTCTGGAAAAATGGGAATGTCCGGTCGGGTTGGCGGGAGATCCGGTTCGACCGGGCGTGGGTCGTCCAGAGGAGGCAAGCCAAAGTGGGCGCGGGCGCGGTTGCAGTCTTCGTTGGCCAGGCCGCCCTCGCCGTGAACATTGAATTCCCGACAGGGGCTGGGGCGGTCTTCGTAGATGGTGCAGCGCACCGGGCTGCCGATATCGCCCAACAGGGCAGTACAGCGGGCAGGCTTGGATTCTGTGCCCTTCATGCAGGCGCGGTAGGGGCTGATTTGCTGGGTAAGTTGGTCGGGAACCACGCCCCCGCCACTTTGACATTCACCCCAATAGAAAGACACGCGAAAGAAGGCGCAGCAGGCACCGCAACTCAGGCAGGGGGATGTCATAGAGGACTGGTCAACCTTTGTGTGTGAGAGGGATTGGAGTGGCCGCTATTCTGCGCATGGCATGGCCAAAAGCAAGAGGGGTAGGGTGGTAAAGGGTGTAATTTTTGGGCAAATGTCTATAATGCTTGCCCGCTTCAGGCACAAAATGCCGAACCCTTTTCATGGTTGCATGAATCGAATCAACCCACCCGAATTACCCGAAAAACGGAGTCTCACTGTGAAAGCACCTGTAAGAGTTACTGTCACTGGCGCCGCTGGCCAGATCAGCTATTCCCTTCTGTTCCGCATTGCCGCTGGCGATATGTTGGGCAAGGACCAACCGGTGATCCTGCAACTGCTCGAAATCACCCCTGCCCTTAAAGCCCTGCAGGGTGTGGCAATGGAACTTGATGACTGTGCTTTCCCGCTGCTGGCCGGCATTGTGTGTACTGATGATCCCAATGTGGCTTTTAAAGATTCTGACTATGCACTGCTGGTAGGTGCTCGCCCCCGTGGTCCCGGCATGGAGCGTAAAGATCTGCTGGCCGCCAACGCCGCTATCTTCTCCGTCCAAGGCAAGGCGATTAACGACCACGCCTCGCGCAATATCAAAGTGCTGGTGGTCGGCAACCCGGCTAACACCAATGCCCTGATTGCCCAGCGCAACGCGCCGGACATCAGCCCACGCCAGTTCACCGCCATGACCCGCCTGGATCACAACCGCGCTCTGTCGCAACTGGCCACCAAAACCGGCACCAGCATCAACAACATTACCAAGGCGCTGATTTGGGGCAATCACTCTTCTACTCAGTACCCAGACCTGCACAACACCTTGGTTGATGGCAAACCAGCCTTGAGCCTGGTTGACCAAGCTTGGTATGAAGCGGATTACATTCCCACCGTACAACAGCGCGGTGCCGCCATTATTGCTGCACGCGGTGCTTCTTCTGCGGCCTCTGCGGCGAACGCGGCTATCAACCATGTTCGCGATTGGGCGCTGGGCACACCGGCCAATGATTGGGTGAGCATGGGCGTTTACAGCGATGGTTCTTACGGTATTGAGAAGGGCCTGATTTACTCCTTCCCTTGTGTGTGCAAAAACGGCGACTGGGAAATTGTGCAGGGTGTTGAGATCAATGAATTCTCGCGCGCGAAAATGCAAGCAACGGAAAAAGAGCTACAGGAAGAGCGCGATGCGGTGAAGGATTTGTTGCCTGCGTAGTTGATTCGTTTACAGCCAATAAAAAAGCCACCCTCGCGGTGGCTTTTTTATTGGTCTTCGTAATTTTGGATCACTACCACCAAAAGTGAACAGTCAAGCTCGACACAGAAGCGTGTCAATACACGTTCACCTCTACCAGCGCCCTATCAAAATTGCCCTGCCCATCGGTTACCCAGTAATGAAACCGGTCGGTGCCTGTAAAGCCGAAATAGGGGCGGTAGGTAATGCTGTTCCCAGTATGAAACACCTGCCCATAAAGTGGTGCTACTACGCCGTTAATACGCAGATTGTCATTTTCCGGGTCGCTGTCGTTGTTCAATACCTGAATACTGACTTCAGTGTTTCTCGGAGTGCTGGCGCTGTTATTTTGTGCTTGAGGTGGCTGGTTGTTCAGGTCAATCAAGCCGAGAGAGCGCGCATCGCGCCATGCGTGATACTGATTGCCCAGTATCGCCTCGACATTGGGGCCGAGTCTTGTTTTCAGGCCGAGTAAATGAATTTCACCAGTGGCGCGATCACTGAAATATTCCTCAACAATGGCATAGGTATCGCCCTCACTGGTGCGGTAGTAACCTTTTTGACTCACCAGCGCAATCATGTCCGAACTGTCGATGCCCAGTTGATCATTGCCTGCTGGCAAGGGGGAGTCGCCAATGCTGTCAGTTTTAGTGCCGTAAAATTCGATGCCGGTTCCAGCACTGGTGGCAGCGCTCAAATATTCAAAAGGGTTGTCGGTGTTGCGCTGTTGCAATTGCAGGTTAAAGCGATCGGGTTGCAGGTTGTTCGAAGGAATAATCAGATCTGAGGCGTCAGTGTCTTCATATTCTGTATTGACGGCAATCATTTCGCCGCCTATCACGACAAATTGATCTACGCCTGTCAGGTTCCCACTGGTGTGGTCCTTGCCGAGGCCAACACCCACAGGGAAATTCTCAATGCGGGCATCGCGCACCACCATATCCGTGGTGTTAGTGCCAAATTCAATACCAAACACCGGATTGCGGAAGGGTTCCGGCGTGTTGCCGATTAAATCAAAATCGCGCAATAGGTAATGCGCGGTGTATTCAATAGCGGCACCTGCGGTGACCTCCCAAGCCGTGAAGTCGCTCATGACGGTGTAAATATCGTGATCCTGGTCGGGGTTGGCTTTCACGACAAAGACACCCACGGTACTGGCAAAAGCCTCGTTGTCATGGAAGTGGCGAATGGGAATATCATCGGCCCCTACGGTACCGCTGAGCCCCAGTGCCTCGGGCAACATAAAGAGTTGCGGCGGAATCCGAATCATCGTTTGACTACTATCCCGGTGAAAATAGGTAAACCCCCGATTCACACTGGCAGCAATATTGCCGATGCTGGCCACCATGCGTCCCTGAAACCAAAAGCCGTCACCGCTTCTGGCAATGTCAAAACTGTTGATGTCGTTGTTGTTCTTGGGGTTAAAGCTACCGTTAATGCCCTCGGCTTTAATGGCGAAATTATCGGTCCAGGCACCCGTTTCATTGCCGGTTTCTGCAACAAAACCTGCGCCAAAAGTATTAAAGCTCACGTTTTGATGGAACATAGCGTGGCTGTCGTGATGCACATAACCCCAGCCTGGCGAACCGAATACCGCATTGCCAATTGCCATGGCGGGGTTGCGCTGATTGTTGGTACCGGTGCGGTGAAAGTGAAAGCTGTAGCGACCACGCACATTGCTGTTGGATTGTGCGCTAGCCAAGTCGGTAGCTTCCCTATTGGTGCGCGATTTATCGGTGCGGCCAAGTTCAAAAAACTCGGCGTAGCGTACATCCACCTTATCGCTGTGCATAAACATAACGTGGCCACGACGATGTGGCGGCAGGGCGTCGGCGTTTTCGCTGGCAATCACCACATTGCGACTGAAGTTAGCGACACTGACCTTGAGGTCTGCACGGGGGCTGATGTGGTTGTGGTTCAGCGGTCGGTCGAGTGTGATCTGGCTGCCGCTAATGGCAGCGATGGTGCGCACTTCATCCTGGGTGCCGTGATAGCGCACCGCGCGAATACTGTTGTCCCATTTCCATCCAGAAAAGCGGCTGCCGGCAATTACCAGGGTATCGCCCACACGCCAGTTTTGTGGAGAAGTTTGTAAGCGAATGCTGGTGTCACCCGCCAATGGGTCGGTCGACACCTTGATATGAGTGGTTTTTGCAGCACCGTGAATACTTGTGGTGCCGTGAAGAATCAGGCCGCGACTGAGCAGCAAAGGGTCCCAGTCCACATCGATATCGCCGTTGTCGGCAATAATAATTTCCACTTTGGCGGCGTTGCTGACCGGATTGCTTGGGCTGCCAATAATCAGGCTGCCACGTGGATCTACCGCCAGCGTGTCGACAATCATCCGGCTGCTGGTGTCGCTGGCAAATCGCAAGCTGCCATCGACGCGCACTGTGTGCAAGCGGCTTTCATCCACTTGATTAAATACAACGTCGATACCGCTGGGAATAACCACTCGAGCGTTATCGCCAGGTACCGTCTGATTGTGCCAAGTATTCGGGTGACACCAGTCGCCATCCTTGACCGCTGCGTGGGTTGCGTCTTCATAGGCAACCAGCGCCAGAAAAGCGCTATGTTCGGCCATCATGGCCGCGTGGTGATGGTGAGCACCGGTGTTGCTCATGGAGGGCATTGCGACGACATTGCCGTCGCCAATCGGTGCACAACTAACACCGCTGGGAAGTTGCGGCTCGCCGGGCGCCTGAGATGAGCTGGCGCTGGAGGCGACGCTACTGGCTGTGCTCTGTACGGAGCTGTGAGATAAGTGCGATGAGTGTGATGAGTGTGATGAGTTACTGGAGCTTGGTTGGCTTTGAGTGGAGCTGGATGAAAAGCTTGATGAAAAGCTT
>CBFGWO010000036.1:0-24242 GCA_965652595.1 uncultured Cellvibrio sp.
TGGGTATGGCCGTTATTTTTCGGCGCGGTCATCGGCTGACACAAACCGAGGATCAAAACAGTTACGTGTCGGTGATGAGTACCGCTGGTGGTGAAGTGGAATACTACTTCCTCGCTGCCTGGGACGGTGAGCATAACGGCCAGGGGATCACCAACCGCGAGCAATTTGTCGCCTACTTGGAACAGGAAATTAAGCGTCTCACAGTTTCACCGCGCATCCGCCTTGAAAATCAGCTCAGTGAAGCAGCCAAACAATTCCCTATTACTGCCAATGCAGCGCTTAACTGGAGCAAGCAACTCGCGGATTCTGAACTGGAGCGCAAAACACTCAACTACCACTCACAAGGCTGGGATTTGAACCGTCGTCGCGTGCCCAACTTTGAGTACGACATCATTGGCCTTTTACCCTTGGCCTATGATGAACTATCCAAAATCACCGGCGAAGAAAAACACGCTCAGGTTATCCACAAGGTCACGTCAACCTTTATTACGGATGAAGGCGATATCCTGGGTTACGACATAGAAAACTACAACATAGATGCCATTAAACCGGGCCGTGCGGTACTGCGCTTGCATCAGCAAACCGGCGAAGAAAAATACCGCAAGGCGGTGGATCTGTTGGCCAAGCAACTGGAGCAGCACCCGCGCACCAGCGAAGGCGCCTTCTGGCACAAGCTCTCTTACCCGCACCAGCTGTGGTTGGACGGCGTTTATATGGGCATGCCCTTTCTTGCGGAATATTCCGTTAACTTCGCCGATGGCAAACACCTGAAAGAAGTGGTGAAAGAATTTGTGATCGCCCGAGAGAAACTGCGTGATCCCAACACCGGCCTCTACTACCACGCCTGGGACGAATCCAAGCAAATGGTGTGGGCCGACAAAGACACCGGCTTGTCAGAATTTTTCTGGGCGCGCGGTCTTGGTTGGTTAGCGATGGCGCTGGTGGACACCCTCGACTATATCCCCGAATCGGAAGCAGAACTTCGCCAGCCGCTGCTGCAAATGATAGAAGAGTTGGGCCGCGATCTGGCCAAGGTTCAGGATCTGGAAACCGGCACCTGGTTCCAGATCATGGATATGCCCGAGCGCGTGGGTAACTATCGTGAATCCTCGGCCACGGCTATGTTCACCTACTTTTATGCCAAGGCCATTCACAAAGGCTATTTGTCGCGCGATTACCAACCTATTACCATCAAAGCCTACGAAGGCATGATCAAGGAATTTGTCACCGTGCACCCGGACGGTTTGATCAGCATGACCAATCAGTGCCTGGTAGCCGGGCTCGGCTTTGGTCGCGACGGCAGCTACGATTACTACATGAGTGAACGCGTGTTTGAAAATGACCCCAAAGGAACCGGGCCATTTATTCTCGCAGGTGTTGAAATGTACAAACTGCTCAATGAGCAATAAGCATTAATTAAAGGTTTTATTATGAAACTACTGGAAGAACGTTTTGCCGTGCATGGCGATGATTTTAAACACTACGACACTGAAAAACTGCGCAAGCATTTTTTGGTGGAACAAGTGTTTGAAGCCAACGAGCTGCTGTTTGTTTACACCCACTATGAGCGTCTCATGGTGGGTGGTGCCCTGCCGGTGGACAAGCCCGTTAAGCTGGAGCCTTGCGACCAACTCAAAGCCGAGTTTTTTTTACAGCGCCGCGAGCTGGGCGCCATCAATATCGGCGGCAATGGCAAGGTGAGCGTCGATGGCGAGATCTACGCCATTGGCACCAAAGAGGCGCTGTATATCGGGCGCGGTGCCAAAGAGGTGATCTTCTCCAGCGACGACGCTAGCAACCCGGCCAAGTTCTATCTCAATTCCACCCCGGCCCATTGCAGTTATCCCACCAAAAAGGTGAATAAGGAAAACAGCAAGGTGCTGCACATGGGTGCAGGCGACACTTGTAATGAGCGCGACATCTATCAGCTTATGATCAACACAGTGCTGGACACCTGCCAACTGCAAATGGGTATGACCGAACTCAAGCCCGGCAGCATCTGGAATACCATGCCCATGCATACTCATAGCCGCCGCATGGAGGCTTATTTTTATTTCAACATCCCCCAGGATCACGCTGTGTGTCATTTTATGGGCCCGGCAAACGAAACCCGCCATATTTGGGTCGCCAACGAGCAAGCGGTGGTATCTCCACCCTGGTCCATGCACTCGGGCGTGGGCACGGCCAACTACACTTTTATTTGGGGTATGGCGGGTGAAAACCTGGATTACACCGATATGGACTTTCATAAGCCCAGCGAATTGAAATAAACCCCGGCGACACAAGGTAAAGCGCTATGACACATCCATTATTTGATTTAACGGGCAAAGTCGCGCTGGTTACCGGCGCTACCCATGGCCTGGGCATGGCTATGGCCTCAGGCTTGGCCAGCGCTGGCGCCAAGTTAATTATTAACGGCAACTCCTCGCAAGAGAAAATCGACAAGGCTGTTGATTATTACCGCGCCCAAGGCTTTCAGGCGTTTGGTTACAAATTCAACGTCACCGACGAAGATCAGGTGAACGCGGCGGTTGAGCAAATCGAAAAGGATCAGGGGCCCATTGATATTTTGGTGAACAACGCGGGCATTATTAAACGCATTCCTTTGCTGGAAATGTCGCTGGAAGATTTTGAAGAAGTGATCAAGATCGACCTCACGGGTGTGTTCACAATGACGAAGCCAGTGGCAAGAAAAATGGTGACGCGTGGTCGCGGCAAAATTATCAACGTCTGCTCCATGATGAGCGAACTGGGCCGCAACTCAGTAGGCGCCTACGCCGCCGCCAAGGGCGGTTTAAAAATGCTCACCAAAAACATGGCCACGGAATGGGCCAGGCATAATGTGCAGGTTAACGGTATTGGCCCCGGCTATTTCGCCACCAGCCAGACCGAACCTATACGCGTGGATGGTCACCCATTTAACGACTTTATAATCAACCGCACACCCGCCGCCAAATGGGGCGACCCGGATGATTTGCAGGGTGCGACGATTTTCCTGGCGTCCAAAGCCAGCGATTTTGTCACCGGGCAAATTGTGTATGTGGATGGCGGGATTCTCGCCACTATCGGTAAACCCAGCAACGAAGCCTGACAAGATCCAAACCCTCGTTAGGCGGCGCTTCCTGGCGCCGCCCGTTTTATTTCCCCATTAGCGCCTATTAATCCGTCTATACTTTCCCCACCCCCAGCGAATTTCACGCGTTTCAAAATCTACCAGGGTCAGGATTCCCATGAGTGTCGATGAATCTGTGCAGGATCAAAGACCAGCCACTACGTCCATCTCCCGCGAAGCTTTCGATAGATCCCTGCTGCGCGCGATTAACGAAGCCTCTCCCGACGGTATCCTGGTTGTGGACGACCAGGGCATGGTGGTTTCCTATAACCAGCGGTTTATCGATATCTGGCGACTGGATCTCGCCCATGTGCTGGCCCACACCCAGGACGACGGTGGAGTGCCCGAAGAAAAAATCATGTACGCCGCCTTTGCCTTACTCAAACATCCCGACACCTTTATCAAGCGCGTGATGGAGCTCTACGCCAATCCCTGGGAGAAGGACTACTGCGAAATTGAGCTGAATGACGGGCGCACACTGGAGCGACATTCGGTGGGATTACACGCCGATGGCGATCACTATTACGGCCGGGTGTGGTTTTTTCGGGACGTTACCGAGCGCAAGCGCGGAGAAGCCGCACTGCGCGATCTCGCCTGTCGCGACCCGCTTACCGGCGAACTTAATCGCGGCCATTTTATGGAGCGCGCCGCCGAAGAGCAGGAGCGGGCCAAGCGCCATCAGCATCCGCTGGGCGTGCTTATGCTCGACCTGGATCACTTCAAGTCCATCAATGATCAATTTGGCCACGCAGCGGGCGACAAGGTGTTGGAGACGGTGTGTAAACGCTGGCGTTCAGTGCTGCGCAATGCGGATTTGCTGGGTCGTTTGGGAGGCGAGGAATTTGCGATTTTATTGCCCGACAGCGATTGGGAAGCAACGCGACTGGTGGCCGAGCGCCTGCGCAGCAGTATTGCAGACCAGCCGGTGTATTCCGGCGCGATTGAAATTTTCTGCACCGTCAGCGGTGGCGTGACCTTGCTGGCGCCGACAGATGCCAGCATTGAGGATGCGCTCTACCGCGCCGATATCGCGCTCTATCGCGCCAAAAATCAGGGGCGCAACTGTATGGAACACAACCTTCAGCCTTAGACAACCAGCCGCTGTTCCCAGTCGCGATGGCGACTGAATTGGGGGCGCAAAAACTCCATTTGATCGCCGCGAATCCGGTCACTGTTAATGAGCGCCAGATACTCGGCAGTATTGGGGCAAAAAGGCAGGGCCAGCAACTCCATGTTGGTTTCGCTGAGCAGGCGATTGCCCTTGTGTTGATTGCAACGTTTGCAGGCAGCCACCACGTTTTTCCAATTGTCGCGACCGCCACGACTCAGAGGATGCACATGATCGCGCGATAAGAGGTTGCGTGGAAAATGGCGACCACAATAAAGGCACTGATAGTTGTCGCGGGCAAAAAGCGCGGTATTGGTCAGAGGTGGCACCGTGCGCATCCGGGCGATGCGCTCACCACCGCAGGCGATAATGGCTGGCAAATCCATAAAAGTTTGCAGACCGGTCAAGCGGGAATGGCCACCGTGGACACGACGAACAAAACCGCCCAGACTCCAGCACACCAGATCCCGCGCATAGAGGCAAACCGCGTCCTGCCAGTGCAGCCACTCGATCGGCTGACCCGCTGAATTGAGACGCAAAATTCGCGCTTCCATCGATACCCCCTGAGTCGCTTGCAAAGGATTTTGCAAAGAAAGTGAAGTTCGATACCGCTGACCAGCAAGCTTGTTCGCTTACGGGATCTTATGGGCTAACTATGACGCGAATATGTCACCACTGCCAAGCCCTAAATGCCGAAATTTCAGCAGTTTAGCGCCCCAAAGACATCAGGAAGGGTAAAAAGGAAAACTAGCCGTGGGTAATTTTTGACGCCGGACGCGGCGACCCCGAAGGGGTGACCACCAGGGATGCAGAAAATAAAAACCCCGCTGCAAGGGGGTATTGCAGCGGGGTTGTCTTACAGGATGGAGGGCCTGCCCTGGGCCTTAAGTGGCGTGTTCCCGGTTCCTTGCCGCACAGTTCCTTGTGTTCGCGTCCGTTACGTTGGGCATTATTGTTGAAGTCAGCGACAGCCACTAGTGGGCTTTGGCGGAAAAGCGTGTAGGAAATATCTCACACGCCCGCCGACTTTGGCGGTTCTGACTGTGGCGGTTCATCGGGCACCGTGGGCGGCTCCGCCTGCATTCTTTCGGCTTGCTCACGGGCGCTGCGCAGGAGGTCGCCCTGGCGCTTGACGATGTGTTGAATCAGCAACTCCTGATCCCTGGGTGCCATATTGACGAAATTCATCCGCGCATAATGCCCCTCGCCCTCCGGCTCACAGGACACCACCAGAGCATCCGTTAACAGCCTCCGACTTTCGGGCAGTAGTACGAGGTCCAGTTGCACCTGGGTGCCCGGCACTATGGCCTCCTCCACTGGGAAACCCAGGCCGCAGGCGCTGATATTCACTTCGCAAACCTTGTGGGCAATTTGCTCGATCAATCGGCTTTCCATTTCCAGCTGGTTAACAATCGAGTTGATTTTTTGGTTGAGCGCACGGGCCAGATCGGCCACTAATGGGTCCCGCTCACGCAGGTTTGCCAGCAGCTGGCTGATCAGCTCATCTTGCTCTTCCAGCAAATGAAAGATACGCACCGGCTCAGTGCGCGGCGGTTCATCGCGCAGGTGATCATCGGCCACTACCCGGTAGGCCACCCCGAGGTTGTCGCTGATGCGGAAGTAGCGACGGCGATCGTCCGCTGGACTCTTATCCAAGACTAGGCTCCTAGAAAATTTCGCCTGGTTTCAGGTCGAACAGATATTGGGGATTAAGGTCGAGGCTGCGCATGATGTCGTCACCGTCTGTCTTGAGCAGCTCCACTTCATTTTTATCCAGTGCCGACTCCAGATCCTGCATGATCACGATTTCCACGCGACGATTGCGCGCACGGTTGGCATCGCCGTCGTTGGGCACCAGTGGCCGGGTATCGGCGAGCCCAGCGACTTCAAAACGATTTTGCGCAATTTTGTTGTCGCGCATCAGCTCATGGGCCACAGAAGAAGCGCGCATCGCCGACAGGTCCCAGTTGGAGCGAAAGCGGGCTGAGCTTATCGGCAGGTCATCTGTGTGGCCCTGCACCTGAATACGCCCCGGCTTAAGCATCAGCACCGAGCGGATTTCATCCATCACTTCGTAGTACTCCGGCGCCAGATCCGCCGACCCCAAACGAAAAGAGCCCTTCTCGCGGATACGGATAATGATTTGCCGCCCGCGGGTTTCGATTTCGATTTGGCCGCTGATAATTTGCGATTGCAGTTTTTCGGCGAGATCGCGCGCGTCCTGCTGGGTTTCCTTGATCAACTCTTGCAGTCGGTGGGTGATCTGCTCCTTCATGGCGGAGTCATCCAGCTCGCCCTGTTTTATGTCGTATTCCTCGCTGGTCAAAACCTCCAGACTCATTTCGGTGATGTCCTGGGTGCGCTGGTAAATCTCATTAATCGGTGTGGGTTCCGGGCGACCGGGACTGAATTCCTGCGCAATGATGCTGGTGCCCTTGGGTACTTCGTCGGCGCGCAGCTCCGCCTGCACACCAAAGGCCTGGGCCAGGGAGCCAGCCAAGCGCTTGAACTTCATCGCATCCATTTCCGAGAAAGACAGAAGCAACACAAAGAAGCACATCAGCAGCGCCATCAAGTCAGCAAAGGTGGCCAACCAGGGAGGGAGGCCAGGCTTGGGGGGCGGTTTGTTTTCGAATTCGTCACTCATGAATGGGCACTATTTATCCGCTTCGGCGAGATCGCGCTTACGCTCGGGCAGGTAGGTGCGCAGCATGGAGTCAACAATGCGCGGGTTTTGGCCGCTTTGAATCGCAAGCAGGGCGTCGATGATCAGGTTCTTGATCATAACCTCCTGGCCCATGCGCAGTTTGAGTTTGTCGGCAATGGGCAGGAAAACCGCATTGGCCAGGAGTGAGCCGTAGAGCGTGGTCAGCAGGGCAATGGCCATTGCCGGGCCAATGGCTTTGGGGTCGGACATATTGGCAAGCATGGCGACCAGGCCAATCAGTGTGCCTATCATGCCCATGGCAGGTGCCACATCGCCCAAGGTGGCAAAAATCGCTGAACCTGTGAGGTGACGCTGCTCCGCCAGGCTGCGATCCTTGGACATCATCGCCTTGACCACATCCGGGTCATGGCCGTCGACCAAAAGCTGTATGCCTTTTTCTAAAAACTTGTTACCCACTTCCCGGCCTTCAAGAGACAGCAGGCCACCTTTGCGCGCCGCGTCCGCCAGGCCGACGATTTCCTCGATCAGATCTTCCGGATCATCAATCTTGAAGACAAAACTCTTGCCCGCCACCTTCATCGCACTAAAAAACTGACCCAGACCGAACTTGGCCATAGCCGCGAAAAAACTGCCTCCCAGTACGATCACCAGCGAGGGAGCATCGATAAACATGCTGGCATCACCGGCCATCAGCATGGCAACAATGATCAATCCCAAGGCACCCACTATGCCGACGAGGGTTGCTAAATCCACGCGTGACTCCTCAATTCGTTTTTTCTGCCCAAGGGGCGAAGACGCACAATGCGTTTAATTCTAGCTGGAAAATTACCCGGCACCGCCTGGCAATCGCAAATTGCCTGCCAACTTGGGCGGCGCAGGTTTATAATCCCGCCACTTTACCCGCAGCCCAGCCCGCAAGACATCATCGGCTGCAAACTTTTTTTCTCCAGCCGGAATTCCCCATGGCCAGCAAAAAGAAAGCCGTCAATTTTGAAGAGTCCCTTAAGGCGCTGGAAGCGCTGGTCAACCAAATGGAAAAAGGTGACCTCTCCCTCGAAGAGTCCCTGCAAGCCTTTGAGCAGGGCGTAGCACTGACCCGCGACTGCCAAACGCGCCTGGCAATGGCCGAACAACAAGTCCGCAAACTGGTGGAGAACCAGGGAGAAATCGCGCTCGAACCCTTTGATCCGCTTGAGAACGACGACCAATGAGCCAGGATTTGGCCATCTTTATGGCCGAATGTCGGGGGCGCGTCGAAGCCGCTATGGCGCACTGGCTAAACAGCCTGACGCAACCTGGCCAATTGCGCGAGGCCATGCAGTACAGCCTGCTCAATGGCGGCAAGCGGGTGCGGCCGTTGTTGGTTTACGCCAGCGCCCAAGCGGTATCCGAGCAGGCGGCCATAGAGCATGCCGCTGCTCTCGACGGTGCAGCCTGCGCCTTGGAATGCATACACGCCTACAGCCTGGTGCACGACGACCTGCCCGCCATGGACGACGATGACCTGCGCCGTGGCCAGCCCACCTGCCATATCGCCTTTGGCGAAGCCAGCGCCATACTGGCGGGCGACGCATTGCAAACCCTGGCGTTCGAGATCCTCAGCCAATTGCCCGACATCGCGGCTGACACCCGCATCCATTTGGTGCAAATACTCGCCAAGGCGGCGGGCGCCAGAGGCATGGTACTGGGCCAGAACATAGATCTGGCGGCCGTGAACCATCAGCTGAGCCTGGAACAACTCGAAGCCATGCACGGCCACAAAACCGGCGCCCTGATTTGCGCCAGCCTGACCCTCGGCGCCTGCATTGCTGGCGCCAGCCAGGCCCAGCATCAGGCGCTGAACACCTATGCCCAGGCCGTTGGGCTGGCGTTTCAGGTGCAGGACGATATTCTCGATGTCACCAGCGACACAGCCACCCTGGGTAAGCAGCAGGGCGCCGATATCGCGCGCAACAAACCGACCTATGTATCGCTACTGGGGCTGGAAGCCGCCCAACACAAGGCCAAAGACCTGCACCAGCAAGCGCTGACTGCTTTGTCAGGCTTTGGCGAAGCAGCAGAGCCCTTGCGCCAGCTATCCGCCTATATTGTGCAACGGCAACACTAGCGACAGCCCAGAAAGTGCCCAATTCCGGGCAGACAAATACCCTCGGCCGCGCCTACAATGGCCGGCCATAAAAGCAGAGCTGATCAGCCGCCCATGTTTAACGAAATTCCCGCAAGTCGCCCCGCCACACCGCTACTGGACACTATCGCGTCTCCGGCCGACCTGCGCCTGCTCAACGAAAAGCAATTGCCTGAGCTGGCCGAGGAACTGCGCGCCTTTTTGCTGTATAGCGTCGGCCAGACCGGCGGCCACTTTGGTGCTGGCCTGGGTGTGGTTGAGCTGACCCTGGCTCTGCATTATGTCTACCAAACCCCTTACGATCGACTGGTGTGGGATGTAGGCCATCAAACCTACCCACACAAGATTCTCACCGGCCGCCGCGAGCAGATGCTGACCATGCGCCAGGGCGGTGGCCTCTCCGGCTTCCCCAAGCGCGAAGAAAGCGACTACGACACCTTCGGCGTGGGCCATTCCAGCACTTCCCTCAGTGCCGCTTTGGGTATGGCGATTGGCAGCCAAATGGCTGGCGAAGACCGTAAATGCGCCGCCATTATCGGTGACGGCGCCATGACCGCTGGCATGGCTTTCGAGGCGCTCAACCACGCCGCCCATACCAATACCGACATGCTGGTGATCCTCAACGACAACAACATGTCCATCTCCCCCAATGTGGGCGGCCTGGCCACCTACTTGTCGCGCATCTGGGGCAGCAAGTTTTACAACTCCCTGCGCGAGGGCAGCAAGGCGGTGCTCACCAAGATCCCCCAGGCCTGGGAATTCGCCAAGCGCACCGAGGAGCACTTCAAGGGCTTTATGTCCCCCGGCACCCTCTTTGAGGAGATGGGCTTTAACTACGTGGGCCCTATTGATGGCCACGACCTTCACAGCCTGGTGCGCTACCTGCGCAACCTGCGCGATATCAAAGGCCCCAAGCTGCTCCATGTGATCACCCAAAAGGGCAAGGACTTTGCGCCCGCCGAGGCAGATCCTGTGGGCTACCACGCGCTCAACAAGCTGGAGCCGGGCAAGGCGCAGGCCAAAAAAGCCGCGCCGCGCCTGAAATACCAGCAGGTGTTTGGCCAGTGGCTGTGCGATATGGCCGCGCGGGATGAGCGTTTGGTGGGCATCACGCCCGCCATGTGCGAGGGCTCGGGCATGGTGGAGTTTGCGCGCGACTATCCCGAGCGCTTTTACGATGTGGCCATTGCCGAACAGCACGCCGTAACCCTGGCCGCTGGCCTGGCTTGCGAGGGGCAAAAGCCGGTGGTGGCGATTTACTCCACCTTTTTGCAACGCGCCTACGATCAACTGATTCACGATGTGGCCCTGCAAAAACTGGATGTCACCTTCGCCATCGACCGCGCCGGGCTGGTGGGTGAGGACGGCCCCACTCATTCCGGCAGCTTCGATATTAGCTTTCTGCGCTGCATCCCCAACATGGTCATAGCGGCGCCTAGCGACGAAAACGAATGTCGCCAACTGCTGTATACCGCCTACCAGCATCCCGGGCCTGCGGCCGTGCGCTACCCGCGCGGCACCGGCGTGGGCGCGGTGATGGATACCGATCTCAAGGAGCTGCCTATCGGCAAGGGCGTGGTTCGCCGCGAAGGCAAGCTGGTCGCCATTCTCAATTTTGGCACCTCCCTGGCCGCCGCCCTCCAGGCAGCCGATTCACTCAACGCCAGCGTGTGCGATATGCGCTTCGTGAAACCGCTGGATACCGAGTTGGTGGAGCGCCTGGCCGCCGAGCACAGCCTGCTGGTGACCCTGGAAGAAAACGTGATTGCCGGAGGTGCGGGCAGTGCTGTGAGTGAATACCTGGCCAGCCTGGGTGTGGTAATGCCACTGCTGCATCTGGGTTTTAACGATCAGTTTGTGGATCAGGATAGCCAGGCACGGCAGCTGGCGACACAGGGGTTGGATGCACAGGGTATCGAAAAGGCCATCCGCGAGCGCCAGGCTTTGCTGGCCGCAGGCAAGAAATCGGCGGTCAGTTAGTCAAATAACCAAACACTCAAGGACGTGCCATGACCAAACACTACGCCCTCTTTGCCCTGATTTGCCTGAGCGCCTTGGTAGGCCTGGCCCTCCTCGGCCCGCTGCCGCAAGACCCTCTCTACCACCAGTTTGCCGACCAGCGGCCGCTACTGGGCATTGCCAACTTTCTGGATGTAATCTCCAACCTCCCCTTTGTGATCATCGGCCTGCTGGGGCTGGGTTATCTCGCTCCGGGCTGCCTGAGGCGCGGACGTCCGGCAGGCGGCCTGCCCCCGTTATTGCTTCATTACCGCATTTTCTTTGTCGGCGTTTTACTGACTGGGCTCGGCTCCGGCTACTACCACCTGGCACCCGATAACCACACCCTGGTGTGGGACAGACTGCCAATGACCATTGCTTTTATGGCGTTCTTCGCGGCCTTGGTGGGCGAAAGCCTGTCGCTGCGCGCCGGGCACCTGCTGCTCTGGCCCCTGCTGGCGCTGGGACTGGCCTCGGTGGTCTTTTGGCATTGGACCGAAGAACTGGGCCGAGGCGACCTGCGACCCTATGTGCTGGTGCAGTTTTTGCCGATTTTGCTCACGCCCTACCTGCTGTTGGTTTTTCCCTCTGCCCTGGCGCCCAAACGACACCTCTGGTGGCTGGTCGCCTGCTACCTGCTGGCCAAACTGCTGGAACTGACCGATCACTTCTGGTTTGAGCTGTCCGGCATTGTGAGCGGCCACAGCCTCAAGCATCTGGCTGCCGCCTGGGCCTGCTATTGGTTTTATGTGGCGCTGCGTCGGCGGCGCCCGATGGTCTAACGGCGAAACCAGGTTTTCTTCCCATAAAAAAACGGCCGGGGTTAGCGGCCGTTTTTTTATCTCGGGAGACACTGCAAATTAGTGCAGCTTCTCTTTATCGATGTAGCTTCTGTCAATGCAGTTTTTCCGCACGATAACCGCCTTTTTTGCGATCCGACATAAACATCAGTGCAAAGAAGAAGGCCACGATCAGTGCCACCGGCGCCACCCAGCGGAAGGCCATGCGACCACCGTAGTTATCCGCTGGACGCAGGACAGCGCCAGCCTCAGCGATCAGTTCCGACTCCTGCGCCAAACCAGAGCTGGTCAGGGCACGAAGGGCATTGCCGGTCAGAGACCCATCCAAAGAGCCAGCTTCACGGTAGTGACCCAGGGCGCGCTGGTTGTGGTCGAGTACGGTTTGCGCGTCCTGTGCACGGAAGCCAAGGGCGGACATTGCCTCCAGATTACCCACAGCCGCTTCGGCCTGGGCAACATAGTCTGGGAAGCGGCTTTCAACCTGTTCCATCACCTGCACAGCGCGCTTCTCATCCAGCGCATCAGGCATATAGCGGTCGGCAATCACACCCATCTGGCCCTGTAGGGTACCCGAAGCAGCCATACCCGCACCGATCATCAGCACTATGCCCACGGAGCCCGCCTTGGGGAAACGCTCGCTCATCAAGCCCACCATGGTGGGGAAGAAGAAGGCCACACCGAAGGCAAACACGGTAGCTGCAAACATGAGTTTGAAGGCGCCGGTTTCAAAGACCGAGAAGAGAATCAAGCCAGTACCAGTGAGTACCGCTGCCAAAAAGAGCATACCCGTAGGTGCCAGGCGCTCAACAAAGGGGCCAGCGAACAACCGCAGCACCGCCATCAAACCGGTTAACCAGGCAAATACCAGCATGCCGTGCATACCGGCGTTTTCCAGCACGTCAGGAATCCAGCGCATAGGACCGAGTTCGAGTGAGAGAGTGATCATCTTGACCACAATCAACAGCAGCACCAGCGGGTGAGTCAGGGTATAGCGCAGTACTTCCATAACCGGTACACCGGCTTCGGCGGTTTCGGTTTTGGGAAACTTGAGCGGCAACAACATAAGGCCGTAGATAACAATGGGGATGTACATAACCGCAATGTGGGTTGTCCAGTGAGCCAGATCCAATCCGCCCAGGCTACCAATCTGGGACATGATCCAGCCCAGCAGCGCACCTACCACCATGCCGCCGGGGAAGAAGGCGTGAAAGTGGTTGAGCTTGACGGTTTTGCGATCCGGGTAGAGTGCCGCCGTCATGGGGTTGCCCGTCGCCTCAATCAAACCGTTACCAATACCCAGGCTGATGGCGCCCATAAAGAGCACCCAGTAGCCTTTGGGCTCACCGGCGAACATTGACGCGGTCAACAGCAGAGTCACACCCACCAGATGGCCGATAAAGGCGCCAAAGGCGGCCGCCCGCAAACCGATTTTTTCAAGAACAGGGGCCACAACGATCAGTGACAGAGCCATACCCCAAAGCACCGCACCGCCGATAACACCCACATCGGCGTTGGTCAGGATAAATTCAGCCTTGAGTTGGCCGAGAATCCCGCCCACCAGGGCAAAAGAAAAAGCAGTTGGAAAGAGCGCAACGCAGGCGCCCGCGAACAGGCGAGAGCGATGGAGGCCGTTGGCATCCAGTTTTGCTGTACTCATAGCAGGTATTCCTCAGTGTTATTGTTTGTTGTCCCCGCTCGCGCAAGAAGGCCCGCGAGCGGAAGTTTGATACCTTTTATCGCTTTATCAATCAGCTCAAGGCCGTCCAGGCCCCGTCAGCTGCGGATGAGGTTAACACCGCATTGATAAAACGCATACCCTCGACGCCGGTGTGGATATCCGGCACCCAGGCTTGCAGTTCCTGGCCCTTGCCCTGGGCACGGGCCTGCAGAATATCGGCAAAATCTTTATAGAGATTGGCGAAACCTTCGAGATAACCCTCGGGGTGGCCACCGGGTGTGCGCACGCCCTGGCCGGGCACGCCGGTCAGCCAGTCGCCGCGACGGGTAATGCGCTGGCGCGGCTGGTTAAGCTCGGAGAACCAGAGTTCATTGGGGTTTTCCTGAGCCCACTCGATACCGGCCTTGTCGCCGTAAACGCGAATGCGCAGGCCGTTTTCGCAGCCGGGCGCTACCTGGCTGCTCCACAACATGCCCTTGGCACCGTTGGCAAAGCGCAGCAGCACATGCACGTTGTCATCCACCTGACGGCCGTCAACAAAACTAGCCAGGTCGGCGCACACACTTTTCACTGGCTCATTGGTGATAAAACGCGCCAACTGAAAGGCGTGGGTGCCTATATCGCCCAGACAACCCGCCAGGCCGGAGCGGGCAGGGTCGGTGCGCCAGGACGCCTGTTTGTTATCGTCGCCCGCCGCCTGGGTAAGCCACTCTTGCGGATACTCCACCTGCACCACGCGCAACTTGCCCAGCTTGCCTTGAGCCATCAGCTCACGCGCATGGCGCACCAGCGGATAGCCGGAGTAGTTGTGGGTGAGGCCAAAGAAACAGCCGGAGGATTTCACCAGTTGCTCCAGCTCCAGCGCCTCTTCCAGAGTGCGGGTAACTGGCTTGTCGCAGATCACATCCATACCTGCTTGCAAGGCAGCCTTGGCGACCGGAAAGTGCATATGGTTGGGAGTCACAATCACCACCACCTGGGCACCATCGGGGCGGGCTTTTTCGGCGCGGATCATTTCTTCGTAAGAGCTATAGGCGCGATCCGAGGCGATATGCAGATCGGCGGCCGAGGCCTTGGCGTTGTCCGGGTTGGCGGAGAGGGCGCCAGCGACCAGCTCAAAGCGGTCATCGATGCGGGCGGCGATACGGTGTACAGCGCCAATAAAGGCACCGCGACCGCCGCCGACCATGGCGTAGCGAATACGGGGGCTTGTCATAGGGGGCTCCTTGAAAGGGGTTCGGAGACAAAAACACACCGGGGGAGGCGCGCGGCCAGCCCCCGGTCAGTCATTATTTTTTCAGGCCGAGAATACGGCGGTTGGCCGCCTCATCGGTGCCGCCGCTGGCGAAGTCGTCAAAGGCTTTTTCCGTCACGCGAATGATGTGATCGCGGATAAAAATCGCCCCTTCGCGGGCGCCATCTTCGGGGTGCTTGAGGCAGCATTCCCACTCCAGTACTGCCCAGCCTTCAAAGTTGTAGGCGGCAAACTTGGAGAAGATTTGCTTGAAGTCCACCTGGCCATCGCCCAGTGAGCGGAAGCGGCCAGCGCGGTTGACCCAGCTTTCGTAACCGCCGTAAACACCCTGCTGGGCGGTGGGGTTAAATTCCGCATCCTTCACATGGAACATCTTGATGCGGTCGTGATAGCGGTCGATAAAGGCCAAATAATCCAACTGTTGCAGCACAAAGTGGCTGGGGTCGAACAGAATGTTGCAGCGCGGGTGGTTGTTCACTTCCTTGAGGAAGCGCTCGAAGGTAGCGCCGTCGTGGATATCTTCGCCGGGGTGGATTTCGTAGCAGACATCCACGCCCACCTTATCGAAAGCGTCGAGGATGGGTAGCCAGCGGGCAGCCAGCTCACGGAAGCCGGTTTCCACCAGGCCAGCGGGGCGCTGAGGCCAGGGATACATATAGGGCCAGAGCAGGGCGCCGGGGAAGGTCACATGGGCGGTCAGGCCGAGGTTTTTGCTCGCCTGGGCCGCCAGCATCAGCTGGTTGACCGCCCACTTCTGGCGGGCATCCGGATTGCCGCGTACCGACTCAGGGGCGAAGCCGTCGAACATTTCGTCATAGCAAGGATGCACAGCAACCAACTGGCCCTGTAGGTGGGTGGAGAGCTCGGTCACTTCCAAACCGTGCCTGGCCAAGGTGGCTTTAAAGTCATCACAGTAGGCCTGGCTGCTGGCGGCGGCTTCCAGATCAAAAACGCGCCCGTCCCAGGTGGGAATCTGCACGCCTTTAAAACCCAGGCTTGCGGCCCAGCCAGCAATGCTGTCGAGTGAGTTGAAGGGTGCCTGATCGCTACAGAACTGTGCGAGGAATATCGCGGGACCTTTGATGGTTTTCATGACATGGCTCCATGACCGTATGGATGACTGAGAGATTATTTTTACCAGTAAAATCTTATTTTGTATGTGGACGCAGCCGCGTATCTTAGCCTGTAAGGCTGGAGCGCGGATGAAGTCTTACCGACTTTTTCCGCCCCTTTACACAATTTAACGGGCTGGGTTGCAATCAGCGGCTGGCCGACATCTGTGCCTGCTGCTCGCGCACGTACTTCATGATGTTCACGAAGGTATCCACCCAGTAGATGTCGCGGTTGGCAGCCAGATACTGGAGCAGCTCCTCATGGGCCTCGGCGGTAACGGCCAGATGCTCCCCACCCACACCGTGAAAAGTGAAATTGGCCATAGTGCCCTTGGCCGCCGCCTCTTTCACGCGGGCAATCAACTGCGCACCCGTCACCTCAGCGGGGAAATCAGCACCGACACTGTAGGGATTGAGCTTGGCCATATCTTCCACAACCCCGCCACTTTGCGCCTTGATAGCGACAAATTCACTGTAGATACCTGGCAGATAAGGTTCACCACCGGCCGCCTTGGTGTCGATGCACGGCGAGGTGAGGGTGCGCTCGGTTTGGCCATCAATGGCGTGCAACATGATATTGCCAACGCGGATCTGGTCATGCATTTGGGCCGCCGTTACCTTGTCCAGATCGCGGTGATCCGGTACCCAATCGCGCCCGGGCGAGGATTTGGAGCACTGGTGAAAGAGGGTATGGTTGGCAAGCTCATGGCCGGCTGTTGCGGCGGCGCGCCACTCGGGCAGGCGGGTTTTCAGGGTGTCGGCCGAGAGGGTGAGGTAGAAAGTGCCTTTCAGGTTATGGCGATTGAGCTGAGGGATGGCAACGTCCAACTGGGTGTCCAGGGCGTCGTCGTAGGCCAGATTCACAGCAGCCTTGGCGCCATTGGGCCATTTAAACGGCTCGGCAACGGCCAGGGTCGCCAGCGAACAAAGCAAAATTGCGGATAAACACGCGTAAATTTTCATTATTGTCTCTACCTCTTGGTGAGTTAACCGGGGGCTGCTTACTTTTGCCGCAGGGGGATAGGCGTCGGCTTGGGCTTAACCAGTGCGGGCTCAGCCACCAGGCGCGCAAAGGCCTCCTCATGAACCACAGCAATGCGACCCAGACCACGACCTAGCCGCACATCCTCACAGCTTTCCAGGGATTCCCACAGTTTATCAACGGTTTGCCGGACGTTTTTGCGCAAATCCGAGCGCTGTATTTGGATCATCAGTTTTACATATGCCTCCATGCCGACTTTATCCTGCATGGTTTTTTCTACAACAGGTCTCGGCTCCAGCTCCGGCATTAATGAATCCGGACATTTCTCTTTGATTAAGGACAACATATAGTAATTGGAAAGCAACAAACGAAAATCATGTCCCATGGAGCGCATGTCCGCCGCTACCAGAGGTGAAAAACCTATTGCCAACAAGGTCAATAACAACGCACGCATAGATATCTTCCGCTAGCTGAAAAGTGGCTGATTCTAACACTGGTTTTCACTTGCCAGCATCAGAACAATCCCCGCTCAGCCGACCCAGAGTATTAGCCATTGCCTCGCGGGCGCGAATACCGTTAAATCCCGACCCCACTACCGGCCACCAGGATATCGCCATGACCTCTACCCCTGAGCAGTTGTATGAACAGGCGCAGCAGCTGTGCGAAGACCCTGGATTTCGCCAGATGATTGCCCGGCACACACCCTTCCTCAGCACCGGCGGCGCCCAGGCGCTGGATACCCGCATTCACCCGGCCGACCAGATGCTGCGCCACTCACTGAACATTCACCGCGACCCCAACGCCGCCTTTGCCCAGTACTACAATGTGGCGCTGCAACAATACGCCACTGTCCAGCAGCTACTGCGCGGCCTTTTCCCCGATCAACTCGACCATATCCGGGTGCTGGATTTCGCCTGTGGCTACGGCCGACTGCTGCGCTTTCTCTCGCAGAGCCTGCCCAAAGACAACCTCTGGGCAGCAGAAATTCAGACGGATGCCCTTACCCATGTGCGCCAGACCTACGGGGTAAACACCCTGGCATCCGCTGCCGATCCCGAGGACTTTCAACCCGAGCAAAAATTCCATCTGATCTGGGTTGCCTCGCTGTTTTCCCACCTGCCTGATCGCCTGTTCAAAGCCTGGATCGACCGGCTCAAAAGCTGCCTCGAACCCGACGGCGTGCTCTGCTTCAGCGTCCACGATGCCTGCCTGCTGCCGCCCGAATACCAGCTGCCCGACAGCGGCATACTGTTTTTCCCCTCCAGTGAAAACACCGACCTGGACACGGCCATCTACGGCACCACTTTCGTCAACCAGGCCTACGTAGAGGCGGCCTGCGGAAACCCACCCAGGCTGCATCGCCTGGCGCGCGCGCTGGCCCACGAGCAGGATGTCTACGTGTTACCCGCCAGCCCGGGAAAAAATCTTGACGCCCTGCAAGGCTACCGCCGCGGCCCCTGGGGTTGGACCGACGAGCGGGAAATGCGCGAGGACGGAGAACTCTACCTGCGCGGCTGGGCGGCCTCCATCGACGACGGCCCCCTGGCCAACGTGGAAATTGAGGTGGATGGCCAGCGCTTTGAGTGCCCCACGGGCCGCCCCAGGGAAGACGTGGCCCGCGCCTTCGCCGACCCGCGCCTGGCCAACCCCGGCTGGGAATTCCGCTACCGTCCACCCAAGGGTGAGGGTCGTATTCGAGTCAGAGTCAGCGTGCGCACCAACAAAAATGAAATGGCACTGCTGTTCGCCGGATTTTTCGAGCGCCCCGCCTGCCTCACCACTGCACCGGGATTCTGGGCAAGACTGAAACAGAAAATAATGATTTAAGCGTCAGCTCGCCTGTACTTACAGTACTTTTGACTCTATGCTCAAGGATGGAGCAACTGACTGCCGCCGCCTGGCGCGCCAAGTCGAGGAAGAGGTAACAATGGCCGCGCGATTCACTCTGGAAAAAGCCCTGGGCAGCCTGATTGGCCTAACCCTGATTGCCATACTGGCAGAGCGACCCATACTCGAAACCCGCCTCAGCCTGGACGCCACCAGCGGCAGCTTGTCCACCTATGCCGACAGCAACGAAGGCGGAAAAAGCCAGGCCAGTATCACCGACAACAACCAAGCCATGGCCTGGCAATGCGATCTGCAGCCGGGCCACACCTTCCCCTACTGCGGCTTCGAGCTCATTTTGGCGCAGGATCGCCAATCCGGGCTGGATCTCAGCCGCTACGACCGGGTCAGCTTCTGGCTCGACTACCAGGGCCCCACCGAAACCCTGCGCGTGTATTTGCGCAACTTTGATCCCGCTTACAGCATTGTTGGCCTAAACGACTCCACCAAATACAACCAGATAGAGTTCAACGCAGCGCGCGCGCAACAAGGGCCAGTGACATTCGCCCTGAAAGATTTTTTTGTCGCCAATTGGTGGTTCCAGCGCTATCGCATCTCGCCCGAACAGGGGCGGCCACAGTTCGACAATATCGTGGTCATCGAAATACAAAGCGGCCTGGCCATCACACCCGGAGACCACCGTTTTCGTCTGCACAAGGTGGAATTTACCGGCCAGATACTGAGCACCGCCCAGTGGTACCAAATCATCACCGGCATCTGGCTGGTAGCGGCGCTGGTATTTTTTCTGGTGCGCCTCAACCTGCTTAAGGAGGAGCTCAAACGCAAAACGGCGCGCGAGCGGGAACTGACCGAAATCAACAGCTTGCTAGACGCACGCAGCCGCGATCTGGAAGAAAAAGCGCGCACAGATCCACTCACCGGCGCCTTCAATCGCCAGGGGCTGGAAGACGCCATGGCACTGGGGCTGACAGAGTGGCGCAAAGAAGGCAAACCACTCTCGATTGTGATGCTGGACCTGGATCACTTTAAACAGATCAATGACACCTATGGCCATGCAGCCGGCGACCAAGTGCTAAGCACTCTTTCGGCTTTGGTGCAGGACAATATTCGCAACCAGGATGTATTTGCCCGCTGGGGTGGAGAGGAATTTGTGCTGGTGTGCCGCAACACCCACCTGCAGGAAGCTTCACAACTGGCAGAAAAGTTGCGCGAGCTGATCGCCCGCACGCCCCTGGGGCCAGATGGCAAGGTGCACGCCAGCTTTGGTGTGGCCACCATTCGCGCCAACGAAACGCTGGAGCAGATTTTCGCGCGCGTGGATCAGGCGCTTTACCAAGCCAAAGATGCCGGACGCAATCGCGTGCAGGTGTCGCCAGCGGTAGCTTGAATCCTGCCGAAAATAAAAAGGGCGACTTTTCAGTCGCCCTTTTTCCAACAATTGCAGATTACTCGTTAAAAAACTTTTTCATCCCATCAAACCAACTCGACTGGCGCGGCGAATATTTTCCACCCTGGGTGCTGGCCTGGAATTCGCGCAACAGCTCTTTTTGTTTGCTGGTAAGACCCACAGGGGTTTCCACCACCACGCGGCACAGGAGATCGCCCGGTGTATTACCGCGCACCGGGGTTACACCCTTGCCACGCAATTTAAACAATTTGCCGGTTTGGGTTTCCGGCGGCACTTTTAACTTCACGCGACCATCGAGTGTAGGCACTTCCAATTCGCCGCCCAATGCTGCATCGACAAAGTCGATAGGCACTTCGCAATAAAGATCGCTGCCATCGCGCTGAAAAATATCGTGCTTGCGCACGCTCACCTGCACATAAAGATCCCCGGCCGGGCCGCCATCCATACCCGCTTCGCCTTCACCGGAAAGGCGAATACGATCGCCAGTGTCCACACCAGCAGGCACCTTGACCGACAGGGTTTTGGTTTCTTCCACCCGACCCTGGCCGCGACAGGCGGTGCAAGGGTCAGCAATGACCGTACCGCGCCCGCGACAAGTGGGGCAGGTTTGCTGTACCGAGAAAAAGCCCTGTTGCATACGCACCTGGCCGTGACCGCCGCAGGTGGTACAGGTAACGGGTTTGCTGCCTGCTTTCGCACCGGAACCGCTACAGGTTTTGCACGACACTAAGGTCGGCACCTTGATTTGCACAGTGCTGCCTTTTACCGCTTCTTCCAGGCTCAACTCGAGGGTGTAACGCAAATCCGAACCGCGACTGGGGCCGCCACGACCGCGCCCACCGCCGCCAAAAATATCGCCGAACACATCGCCAAAAATATCGCTGAAGTTGCCAAAGCCAGCGCCGCCACCGCCCATGCCGGACTGGGGATCAACACCCGCGTGGCCGTACTGATCGTAGGCGGCACGCTTTTGTTCGTCGGAGAGCACTTCGTAGGCTTCGTTAGCCTCTTTGAATTTTTCTTCGGCGGAGGCATCGTCCGGATTGCGGTCCGGGTGATACTTCATGGCCACGCGGCGGTAGGCCTTTTTCAGATCTGCCGCCGAAACGTCTTTGGAAACACCGAGAATGTCGTAGTAATCGCGCTTGGCCATACACTTTGTCGCTTAGCAATAGTTCCAGACAACAAAAATCCGCCGGGGCGGATTTTTGCGTGGGCGCCCCTGAAAATATTCAGGGGCCGATCAAATTACCCAAGTAAAAACTTACTTGTTGTCCTCTTTCACTTCTTCAAACTCGGCATCGACCACTCCGTCATCGGCGGGTTTTGCACCGGCATCAGCACCCGTCGCCTGACCACTGGCCTGCTGCTCGGCGTAGAGTTTTTGCGCCAGAGAACCCGAAGCCTCGGTCAGCTTGGTGGTGGCGGCTTCGATCTTGGCCAGATCATCGCCCTTAACCACGTCTTCGGCTTCCTTGATAGCGACTTCGATAGCAGATTTCTCTTCCGCTGTCGCTTTATCGCCCGCTTCTTTCAGGGTTTTCTGGGTAGCGTGAATCAGGCCTTCCAGGGTGTTGCGCGCGGTGACCACTTCAGCAAACTTGCGATCCGCTTCGGCATTGGCCTCGGCGTCCTTGATCATTTTTTGGATCTCATCGTCGCTCAAACCCGAAGAGGCTTTGATCACAATGGATTGCTCTTTGCCGGTAGCCTTGTCTTTGGCGCTCACGTTCAAAATACCGTTGGCGTCAATGTCAAAGGTCACTTCAATTTGCGGCATGCCGCGCGGTGCGGGCGGAATATCGGCCAGGTCAAAACGACCCAGGGATTTATTCTGCGCCGCTTGTTTGCGCTCACCCTGCACTACGTGAATGGTCACCGCCGTTTGGTTGTCATCCGCGGTCGAGAAGACTTGCGACTTCTTGGTCGGAATGGTGGTGTTCTTGTCGATCAAGGGCGTAGCAACACCACCCATGGTTTCGATACCCAGGGTCAGCGGGGTAACGTCGAGCAGCAATACGTCTTTTACGTCGCCTGCCAGTACTGCACCCTGAATCGCTGCACCAATGGCCACAGCTTCGTCAGGGTTAACGTCTTTGCGCGGCTCTTTGCCAAAGAAATCGGCCACCGCTTTTTGCACCAGCGGCATACGGGTTTGACCACCTACCAGAATCACATCGTCGATGTCGCTGATGGATTTGCCCGAATCCTTAATCGCCATTTTCACCGGCTCCATGGAGCGGGTTACCAAGTCTTCCACCAGGGACTCCAGCTTGGCGCGCGTCAGTTTGACCACCAGGTGTTTGGGGCCAGAAGCATCGGCGGTGATGTAAGGCAGATTCACCTCGGTTTGCTGGCTGGATGACAATTCGATCTTGGCTTTTTCAGCGGCTTCTTTCAGGCGCTGCAAGGCCAGGGGATCATTGTGCAGATCAATGCCGGTATCTTTTTTGAAGGTGTCTGCCAGGAATTCGATCAGACGCATGTCGAAGTCTTCACCACCGAGGAAGGTGTCACCGTTAGTGGACAGCACTTCAAATTGGTGCTCACCATCAACGTCGGCAATTTCGATAATGGAAATATCGAAGGTACCACCACCCAGGTCGTAAACCGCAATGGTGCGATCGCCTTTGCCTTTATCCAAACCGTAAGCGAGTGCAGCAGCTGTGGGTTCGTTGATAATGCGCTTGACGTCAAGACCGGCAATTTTACCGGCGTCTTTGGTGGCCTGACGCTGAGAATCGTTGAAGTAGGCCGGAACCGTAATCACCGCTTCGGTGACTTTTTCGCCGAGATAATCTTCAGCGGTTTTCTTCATTTTTTTCAGCACTTCGGCAGAAATTTGCGGCGGTGCTTTTTTATCGCCTTTAACTTCTACCCAGGCGTCACCGTTGTCAGCGCCCACGATTTTGTAAGGCACCATCTTGATGTCTTTTTGCACCACATCGTCTTTGAACTTGCGGCCAATCAAACGCTTAACCGCGTAGAGAGTGTTGTGCGGGTTGGTCACAGACTGACGCTTGGCAGATTGACCCACCAGAATTTCGTCGTCGCTGGTAAAGGCGATAATGGAGGGCGTAGTGCGATCGCCTTCGGCGTTTTCAATCACCTTGGGTTTGCCACCTTCCATTACGGATACGCATGAGTTGGTAGTACCCAAGTCGATGCCAATAATCTTGCCCATCTGAAGTCTCCTGAAATCTTCACCCCGCAGGGTGGTGTTAATGCTGTGAATTTCGCTGTCTGCAGGGCTGATGCAGCCTGGTTCGACACTTGTTAGCTATATTGGCGCGACCGGTTTAATTTCAAGGCGGGCGGCGCAAATATCCTGACTTTATTGCGGGTTATTCGCCCTTGGCCACCACCACCATGGCCGGGCGCACCAGGCGACCGTGCAATGTGTAGCCCTTTTGGAACACATTGATCACGGTGTTTGGCTCTACTTCGGGATTGGGTACAGCGGATACCGCCTGATGCAGGTTGGGGTCAAAGGGCGCTCCCTGAGGGTCCACCACCGCCACCTGATGGCGCGCCAGGGCGTCCACGAAGGACTTGAGAGTGAGCTGAATACCCTCAGCTATCGGCACCAATGCCTCGTTACCGGCATCGATGGTGGCCAGTGCCCGTTCCAGGTTATCCACCACCGGCAGCAGGTCGTTGACGATTTTTTCCAAACCAAACTTGTGGGCTTTTTCGACATCCTGCTCGGCGCGGCGGCGGGCGTTTTGGGCATCGGCCTGGGCGCGCAGGGATTGTTCGCGGGCGGATTCATAGGCGGCGGCCATGTTGGCCAGCTGCGCCTGCAGTGACTCCAGGGTGACCTCGGCAGCCGCTTCCGGCGCCTGCTGCTCCTGGGGCTGCTCCAACTCGGGATCTGTGGCCTTTTGGGTTTCGGTGTAGTCGGTGTGCGACACGGGCTTATCTCCTGACTCAATGCTTTGGGCGCAACACGGGCGCAAAGGGCGCAGGCGGAGCCTGGCCCCGCTGCGCGTTTGAACCGGGTATATGGGGCTGGTGGGGCGTGATTCAAGGCCGGGGTTCGGGAGAGTATCGAGGGAGGGTTGGTAAGCCGGTACATCCAGGACACGCCGTGAATCCGTCCCTGGAGGCTCGGGCGCGGCATCCTTGCCGCGCACGGTCCCGGATGCACC
>CBFGWO010000037.1:0-24212 GCA_965652595.1 uncultured Cellvibrio sp.
GCGGCACTAACAAAAAAGGCGGCGCTTGGCCGCCCGCACAATTTGGCTGCTCGATTAAAAGCGGACAGTGCCCTGGAGCGCGACACTGCGGGGGCGCTCATAAAATGCATAAAAACCACTGCCAGTGCCCTGGGTCAAGACACTGGCAACCGGTAAGCCATTGGCGTAGGTAATAATGGTTTCATCGGTCAGGTTCTTGCCCACCAGTGCCAGCTCCCAGGTGTCGTCACGTCCGCTCAGTGCAATGCGCGCATTGACTTTGACATAAGCATCCTGCACCAGGCGAGGGTCGAGCGAGGGTGTGGTGGTGTACTTGTCGCTGTAGATAAAATCCAGAGTGTTGTTCAGGCGCATGCCGCGCCACAGTTCAATCTGGTAATCCAGCCCCAGGTTGCCCTGATACTCAGGGGTGAATTCGCGTCTTTGGCCACTAGCATCGCAAACACCATCGCCGAAAGGAGCGATATTGTCCTGCTGTCCAAAGTAGCACTGCGAATTAGGAAAGTTGGTGTACTCAAAGTCGATGTAGGCCGCACCGCCTCTGAGCAACAGTGCGTCAGTCAGCGCCCAGCGGCCATCGATTTCCAGGCCTTGAACAACAGCCTCACCGGCGTTGGTGACGTTAAAGCTCAGGCTGCCGTCAAACTGGCTGGTTTGCATGTCGCTGAACTCGGAGCGGAACAGCGCCAGGTTGAGTTCAGCCGCACCATCAGCCAGTAAAAATTTTCCGCCGAGTTCGTAGTTTTTAACTTTTTCCTCTTCAAACTCCCAGGTGCCTTCGATATCCGGAATGGGCGAGGGACCGTTATAGATACCGCCTAAGCTGTTGGGTGCCGCATTGGCGCGCACATCAAAGCCGCCGGATTTAAAGCCGGTGGTATAGCTCAGATAAAGCATATCGGTAGCGTTAAGGTCGTGTTGCAGGGTGACCAGCGGTGTAAAACCGGATTCGCTGCGGTCGCCATCAATGCGATGAGGGTCGATTAAAAAAGCGCTCCAGAGTTGGTTATAGGGATCAGTGATACCGCCCATGGGTAAGGTGTTGCCAGACGCATCAACGTGATATTGATGGCGCCATGCGTCCTTGGTTTCGCGCGTGTAGCGAGCACCAAAAATTGCGCGGGTGTTGTCGTGAAAATTCCAGGTGACCTGCGCAAAGATCGCGCTGATATCTGTGTCCTGTTCAAAGTTGCGCTCAGTGGCTGCTGCGCGCAGCAAGTTGGCGGCTGCACCAAAACTGCTGACCAGTGCGGTGGGAATGACGCTGTCGGCGGGTACGCGAATAGCGTCATGGAATTCCAGGTTGCCGCGCTGGTAAAAAAGGCCGCCAAGATAGCTGATGGTGAGATCTTCTGCGGAGGCGATGCGAATTTCCTGGCTGAATTGGCTGTAGTCCTCATCAGACAAAATGTTAAAGCCGGAGGCGCCGGTAAAGTCGCAATCGCACAGCTCTTGGTAGGTGTAGGCGTTGTATCCAGTGACGGAAGTGAGAGTGTGATCCTGCCAGCTGGTTTCGATTGTCAGGGTCGCGTTCTCGGTGTCGTTGTAACTGTAGTCACTGTTGGATTGCCGCGTGAAATCCTGGCGCGTGTCCAGCACATAATTGCCTTGGGTCAAGAGTCCCAACACGTTGGCATAGGGCAAGGTTGGGCGGCCGGGAATGGGGTTCTCTACCGGCCTCACAACTTCAATATTGCGCCCATCGCTGTTGAAGGAGCCGTCTTCAACTTTGAGATGAATTGACCAATCATCTGTTGGCTTCCACAGCAGGCTGCCGCGCACCACTCGCTCTTCATCCTGCGCCTCATCCCGGTTCAGGGTTGAGTTGAAAAAATAGCCGTCCATCTCGCGATCCAGTATCGCCAGGCGACCGGCGAGGGTGTCGGTAAGCCCGCCGGACACCACCAAGCGAATATCCCGCTCGCCGTGTTCTGGCTCATACAGCGCGGTGAGCTTGCCTTCAAAGTCTTCGGTGGGCTTGGCGGTGGTAACGCTAATGGCGCCAGCCGTGCTGTTTTTACCAAACAGGATACTCTGTGGCCCACGCAACACTTCTACACGCTCAATATCCAGAAAGGGTGCGCGCGCCAGCTGGGCGCGACCAAAGTGAATACCGTCGACAAATTGGGCGGCGGATTGCTCGAAGCCCTGGTTCACGCCAGAGGTAACGCCGCGAATGGAAATGTTGGTGCCTATGCCTGTTTGGGTCATGTTAAAGCTGGGAATATAGTCCGCCATCCGCTCAATGTTGGTAATGCCGCTTTTCTCCAGCTTGTCGCCGTCAATTGCGTTGATAGAGATAGGCACATCTTTTAAGGCTTGCGTACGCTTTTGTGCGGTAACGTAAATTTCTTCAAGTGCTGGCCCCTGACCGAAAGCAGTGGGTGCGATGACAAGGCTGGCAATAGCTAGGGTAAGCAGATGGTGTTTATGAGCCTTCACGACACTTTCTCCTGGATATTGTTATTGGATCAGCCAACTTGCGGCGAATGCTTCGCCGCTATTTCTGGAGTTGCCGCGACGAGAGGCATGCCCATTAAGTAATAGCCGACCTCGGCAAAAATACCAGTCATTAGGAGCGCAAGTCTGTGACGGCAGAGGGCTTTGGTGGATATTGGCGCATTTCGTTACATCTGCCTCCAAGCTTCACTGCTCTTGCGCTTTTTGGCGCCTGCCGTTAGTGTGGCGCCTCGGAGTCGGCTCGGCAGTCGCTCCGGTGTTATCTGGGTGGCTCTCTTGAGTGCCGACCGGAGCATCGGGGAGGAAAGTCCGGGCTCCATAGGGCAGGGCGCCAGGTAACGCCTGGGGGGCGTGAGCCCACGGAAAGTGCAACAGAAAGTACACCGCCTAAGTACCAGGTGCCCAAATCGCGTTGAGCGAAGCGGGCAAACCGGTGCCGGTAAGGTTGAAATGGTGCGGTAAGAGCGCACCGCGCAGCTGGCAACAGTCTGCGGCGATGGTAAACCCCGCCCGGAGCAAGACCAAATAGGAACCCATAGGTGCGGCCCGCATCGGGTTCGGGTAGGTTGCTCGAGGTATGTGGCGACACATATCCCAGATGAATGACTGTCCACGACAGAACCCGGCTTACAGGCCGACTCCGATTTTGCCGCTCATACCCCGGGTGTTTTTTAGATCATCTCCTTCTATAAAACTCTTCTCATTAACGTAAAAAAGTCGCCAACTTAATGTATTACATTAAGTGTTTGCGCTAGTCATTTGTTATTTCTCTGAAAGTGCTTATTTGCTCTATTTTGGGGCTCCCCTAAAGACTGTTTATCCCACCAGTATTTGCGATTTTTCCCCTGATTTTCCGCTGTTTTTCGCGATTTTGTTCGCTTGACTTTGCTTTGCCCGGACTTATAGTGTGCAGCAGTGGTAAAAAGTGGGTAAAAGTGGTTTTTTGTGGTTTTCACTCTCAAATTTTGGTGACTCGTGTTTCAAGGCAGCCATTTCATCAGCGTAGACCCCAAGGGGCGCCTGACCATTCCGACGCGGGTTCGCGAGGAGTTGGCAGGGCTTTGTGGTGGCCGCGTGGTGATGACCGCCAACAGTGAAGACCGCTGCTTACTTCTTTATACCGAGCCAGACTGGCAGCCCATTATGAAGCAAATCAGTGCCCTGCCTGATTTTGATCCGCGCTGCAAACGCATCAAGCGCATGATGATTGGTAACAGTCATCCGCTGGAGCTGGATGGTAATGGTCGTTTGCTGGTGCCCCCGACGCTGCGCGATTACGCCGAAGTGGACAAAAAAGTGGTGCTGGTGGGGCAGACCAACAAGTTTGAGATCTGGAGCGAAGAGCGCTGGGCCGAACAGATGCAATCCGAAGCCGAGGGTGAACTGCCGCCCGAGGTGCTTAAGCTCTCCATTTAGGTCGCGCCAATGACGGAGCAGCCTCATATCACCGTGCTACTGCAAGAGGCAGTAGCGGCGCTGCTGACAGACCCGGCGGGCTATTACGTAGACGGCACCTTTGGTCGCGGCGGACACAGCGCCCACCTGCTGTCGCAGCTGGCCCCTGAGGGGCGCTTGCTGGGTATCGACAAGGATCTGGCCGCCGTGGCCGTTGCGCGGGAGCGTTTTGGCGCCGACCCGCGTTTTGCCATAGCCCAGGGCTCTTTTGCTGAATTGAGCTCACTGGTAGATGCGGCGGGTATGAGGGGCAAGGTGACCGGGGTGCTGCTGGATTTGGGTGTGTCCTCGCCGCAGTTAGATGAGGCTGAGCGAGGATTCAGTTTTATGCAGGATGGCCCGCTGGATATGCGCATGGATCAAAGTCGCGGCCAGAGCGCGGCCGACTGGGTTAACACTGCTAGTGAAGCCGAGATTGCACAGGTTTTGAAAGAGTACGGCGAGGAGCGCTTTGCCAAACGTATGGCGCGAGCCTTGGTGACGGAGCGGCTTAAGACGCCTTTTACTCGCACCGGACGACTGGCGGCGGTGATCAAAGAGGCTAACCCGGCCTGGGAAAAGGGTAAGCACCCGGCCACCCGCGCCTTCCAGGCCATACGCATTCACGTGAATAACGAATTGGGTGATTTGGAGTCGGTGCTGAGCCAGGCCGTTGAGGTGCTGGCGCCAGGGGGGCGGTTGGTGGTGATCAGCTTTCACTCTCTGGAGGACAGGTTGGTCAAGCGCTTTATCCGCCGCCAGGAGCAGGGCGATCGACTGCCACCGGGATTGCCAGTGCAGGATCACCAGCTAAACCGCCGCCTTAAGTCCTGCGGCAAACCGGTGATGCCGAGCGAAGCCGAACTGGCCACTAACCCCCGCTCCCGCAGCGCAGTGATGCGAGTGGCAGAAAAACTGTAGAACCTCCGGGTTCGGATTAGATAACAACACCTGGGACAAACGGCTATGCCAGCAAATCCACACCAGTCAGCTCCTTCAGCAACACCTGCGGTGTTGCTGTTGCTGGCTGCGCTTTGGTTGCTGGCGCTGGTGTCTGGTCTGGGGGTGGTTGCATCCACCCATGAGGTGCGCAAACAGGTCAATACCCTGGAAACGCTGCGCCGCGAAGCGGCCCAGTTGGAAGTGGAGTGGGGACAGTACCTGCTCGAGCAGAGCACCTGGGCGGCCTATAGCCGGATTGAGGTCATTGCCAGTGAGAAGCTGGACATGATCCCCGTGACCGTTG
This sequence comes from uncultured Cellvibrio sp., assembly GCA_965652595.1. Lineage (GTDB taxonomy): Bacteria > Pseudomonadota > Gammaproteobacteria > Pseudomonadales > Cellvibrionaceae > Cellvibrio. The sequence continues at coordinate 5,141 of CBFGWO010000037.1, forward strand.
AGCAAACGGTAATGGTGACCGCCCATGACTAGTCAGCGGAAACAGCCTTTGCGCGTTGCCTCCTGGCGTTTTTATTTGGTGGCGCTGCTCCTGGTAACGGCGCTGATGGCGCTGGTATGGCATTTGGCCGGATTACAGGTTTTGAGCACCAATGACCGGGGTTATGTCTTTCTGCAGGATCAGGGGCAGTCGCGCACCCTGCGTACCGAAGCGATTCCCGCCTACCGTGGGGTTATTACGGATCGCAATGGCGAGCCCTTGGCGGTCAGCACCCAGGTAACCTCCATCTGGGCGAATCCCAAAGTGCTTTTGCGGCACCCGGAGCGTTGGGGCGATTTGTCACGCGCGCTCAGCTGGGAGCGGGCGGAGCTGGAGTCACGTCTGACGCGCTTTGCCAACCGTGAATTTATGTACCTGCAGCGCCATTTGCCACCGGAGGCGGCGGACGCAGTGCTGGCGCTGGATGTAGCCGGTGTTTACGGGCAGACAGAGTACCGTCGCTACTACCCGGCCGGTGAGGTTGCTGCCCACCTGGTTGGCATGACCGATATTGATGATCGCGGCCAGGAAGGGCTGGAGCTGGCTTATGACGCCTGGCTGGCGGGCGAGAGTGGTGCCAAGCACGTGCTCAAGGATTTGCGTGGTCGCACAGTAAAAGAGTTGGACCTGATCAAGGCGGCGCGCTCTGGTCAGGGGCTGACCCTGAGCATTGACCTGCGCTTGCAGTACCTGGCCTTTCGCGAATTGAAAACGGCAGTGGAAAACAGCGGCGCCAAGGCCGGTTCTATCGTCATTCTCGACGTGGAAACCGGTGAAGTTTTGGCCATGAGCAACTACCCCTCCTACAACCCCAATGATCGCGCTACCCCAAGGGGTGCAGGGCTGCGCAACCGCGCCATTACCGATAACTACGAGCCCGGCTCCACGGTTAAGCCTTTGGCGGTCATGGCGGCACTGGAGACTGGTCGCTTCAAGTCCCACGACATGATCAACACTAGCCCCGGCTATATCCAGGTGGGCACCAAGACCCTCAAAGATCCGATCAACTACGGCACCCTCGATCTTTCCATGGTGATCGCCAAGTCCAGCCAGGTGGGTATGACCAAGCTGGCATTGGAACTGGAGCCGGAAGTTATCCGCAATATGTACGCCCGCGTGGGGATTGGCCAGGCGTTGGGCACCGGCTTTCCGGGAGAGGCATCCGGCCTACTGCCTGCGCACAGACGCTGGCGGCCGATTCAGCGGGCTACCTTGTCGTTTGGCTACGGCATGAACGTTTCTGTGCTGCAAATGGCCCAGGCTTACAGCGTCATTGCCAGCGGTGGCGTCAAGCGCCCTGTGTCCCTGCTGCGGGTCGATCAGGCCCCGGAGGGGGAAAGGGTTGTGAGTGAGTCTCTTACCCAGGAAGTCACCAACATGCTGATGCGTGTTGCCAGTAGTGAAGGCACGGCCAGCCGCGCTCGAGCGATTTCCTACACGGTTGCAGGCAAAACCGGTACTGCGCGCAAAGTGGGTCCCCAAGGCTATGACGAAAAACGTTATATCGCCTCTTTTGCGGGTATGGCGCCAGCTGAGAGCCCCCGTGTCGTGGCTGTGGTGACCATTGATGAGCCGCGAGTGGAAGTTTATTCCGGCGGGCTGGCGGCAGCGCCGGTCTTTTCCCGCGTCGCCGAGGGGGCCTTGCGCATGCTTCATGTGCCCCCGCGGGTTTCAGGCGAGGCCACCACTCCACCAGCGCGAGCTGCACGGGATACCAAGACGGACACCAAAGGGAGGCCAGTGACGTGATGACGGCAGATTTACTCGGTCAACCCTATACCCTGGCGCAGCTGCTGCCAGAACAAGCATTGGGCGCTGCGGCAAGCCTTGCGCTTTCCGGTTTGTGTCTGGATTCTCGCAAGCTTGCGGCGGGCGAGGTGTTTATTGCGCTCCCTGGTACCAAGGTCGATGGTCGTCAATTTATCGATCAGGCAATAGCGGCGGGCGCGTCGGCGGTTTTGGTTGATGCAGACACCCCTCAAGTGGAATGGCGCGATTCTGTGCCGGTTGTAGGTCTTCCCCAATTGAGCGCTCAGGTCAGTTCCCTGGCCGCGCGTTTTTATCACGACCCCAGCGCCGAGATGCGCGTGACCGGCGTGACCGGTACCAACGGCAAAACCAGTTGCAGCCTGCTGCTTGGCCAGCTGTGCGCACACCTGCGCGGCAAAGCTATGGTGTTGGGCACTCTGGGCAACGGGCTCTTGGTCGCCGACAACAACCTGGCCATGAGTCAGCAGATAGCGCAATTTGAGTCCACTGGCCTGACCACCGCCGATCCTATCGCTGTACAGCGTGCCCTGGCCGAGGCCAGGGATAAGGGCGTGCACAGCCTGGCAATGGAAGTCTCCTCTCACAGTCTGGTGCAGGGGCGGGTAGCGGCTGTGCATTTCGACTGCGCCATTTTTACCAATCTCACCCAGGATCATCTGGATTACCACGGCGACATGGAAAGCTACGGTCAGGCCAAGGAGCGCTTGTTGCATATGCCCGGCCTGCGCTGCGCACTGATCAATGCCGACGATCCCTGGTCGCGCAAACTACCCGCCAAGGCGCCAGTGGGCGTGAGCTGCTACACCTATTCGCTACTCGACCCAGCCGCCAGTATTCACGCGCGCGACTACGAATTTACCGCCGAGGGCATCAGCGCCTGGGTGGTAACTCCCTGGGGCGAAGGTCAGTTGCGCAGCCGCCTGTTGGGGGTGTTTAACCTGAGTAACCTGCTGGCCGTCATAGGCGCTGCCTGCCTGCGCGGCGCTCCTTTGGCGGATGTGCTGGAGAAACTCCCTCTGTTGGAGCCAGCGCCTGGTCGTATGCAGGCGGTTGTACTTGAACAGAGTAAACAGGATATAGGTGTGGTGGTGGATTACGCCCATACCCCGGATGCCCTGGAGAAATGTCTTTCTGCCCTGCGTGGCCACACCAGTGGGCGCCTGTGGGTGATCTTTGGTTGTGGTGGTGATCGAGACAAAACCAAGCGCCCGCTTATGGGCCGCATCGCCGAGCGGATGGCGGACTATGTGATTGTCACCAACGACAACCCCCGCAGCGAAGAGCCAGCCGTTATTGCTGCCGATATCCTGCGCGGCATGTACAACAGCCACGGTTGCCTGGTGATTGCCGATCGCGCTCAGGCTATCGACCTGGCAGTGCAACAAGCCCGCGCTGGCGATCTGGTGGTGATTGCCGGTAAGGGGCACGAGGATTACCAGATTTTTGCCTCTCAGACGCTGCCCTTCAGCGATATCAAGCAAGCGCGTTTATCCTTACAGCGCCGCCTTGCACGCAACGCCAGCGAGGGTCGTTCATGATTACGCCCCTTAGCCTGGCTCAGATTGCCAAAGCCTGTCCTGAACTGCGTGCTCAGGTTCGCGGCGGCGATTGCCGTTTTACCCGACTCACAACCGACAGCCGTCAGTTGCAGGCCGGTGAGGTATTTCTGGCTCTGCGCGGTGAGCGCTTCGATGGTCATAACTTCCTGGCGGCGGCGGCCGATCAGGGGGCAGCGGCTCTGGTAGTGGAAAGCCCTGCGACAAATCTGGATTTGCCGCAGTTGGTGGTTAACGACAGCCTGAAGGCCTTGGGGCAAATCGCTGCCCTTAATCGCGCGGCTTTTCACGGCCCTCTGGTGGCGCTTACCGGCAGCAGCGGCAAAACCACAGTTAAAACCATGATCGCGCAGATCCTCAAAGAGTGCGGCGAAACCCTGGCGACGCGTGGCAACCTCAACAACCACATAGGTGTACCCCTCACACTGCTGCAACTGGAAGCCCGGCACCGCTACGCGGTGATCGAAATGGGCGCCAGCGGCCCCGGTGAAATTGCCTACCTTCGCAGCTTGGCTAAACCCCAGGTAGTGCTGATCAACAACGTAATGCCCGCCCATATCAAGGGCTTTGGTTCGCTTGAGGGTGTGGCTCGGGCCAAGGGCGAAATTTACGAGCAGCTGCCAGCGGACGCCACGGCGGTGGTCAATCTGGATGAAACCTTTGCGCCCCAGTGGCTGGCCCAGCTGGCGGGTCGGCGAGTTCTCGGTGTCTCTCTTAATAACCCTGCCGATGCACAAGTCAGTGCGCGCAACCCACAGTTTTTTGCTGATGGTCTGAGCTTTGAGCTGGTGATCATGGGCGAAAGCTGGCCGGTGAACCTTCAAGCACCGGGTGAACACAGCCTGCGCAACGCTCTTGCGGCAGCGGCCTGCGCCTGGGCTGCGGGCGCCAAAGGCGAACAAATCGTGCGCGGGCTGGAAGCTTTTACCCCAGTGGCCGGGCGCATGAACCGCCAGCGCGGCTGGAGCGGTGTGTTGATTATCGACGACAGCTATAACGCCAATCCGGGTTCGGTGCGCGCTGCTATTGATGTGCTGGTGGCCCAGGGCCCTGGTGCTGCCCTGGTGCTGGGCGATATGGGTGAATTGGGTGAAGAAGCCGAACAACTCCACGCTGAGTTGGGTCGCTACGCCAAACAAAAAGGCTTGCCCCGGCTGTTTACCTTGGGTGAGTTGACCCGCCACACCACCGCTGCCTTTGGTGAAGGTGCTCGTCATTTTATTCAAGCATCAGACCTAATTGAGCAACTCAAAAATGAAGCATCAGCGGATCGCTGCTTTCTGATTAAAGGCTCCCGCAGCGCGCGCATGGATCTGATTGTTCGCGCGCTCTGCGAATTCGATAACAACAACGGAGACTCTCACTAATGCTTTACTGGCTCGCCGACTATTTGCAGGAACATCTGCGCCTTCTCTCGGTATTCCAGTACCTGAGTTTGCGCGCCATCCTCGGGGTGCTGACGGCGCTTGGCATTTCGTTGTTGCTTGGCCCCTGGGTGATTCGCCGCCTGAATGAAATGCGTATCGGCCAGGCCGTGCGCAGCGACGGCCCGCAAACGCATTTGAGCAAATCCGGCACACCCACTATGGGCGGCGCACTGATCCTCACAGCGATTTTTATCAGCACGCTCTTGTGGGCAGATTTAAGCAACCGCTATGTGTGGGTGGTGATGGTGGTTACTCTGGCCTTTGGTGCTGTGGGTTGGGTGGATGACTACCGCAAAGTCGCCTTGCGCGACAGTCGTGGCCTGCCAGGGCGCTGGAAATATTTTTGGCAATCGGTGGCGGGTGTGGGCGCGGCCATCTTTTTATATGTCACTGCCGCCAGTCCCATAGAGACGCAACTTTTTATTCCCTTCTTTAAAAACGTTGCCCTGGACATGGGCATTTTTTACATCGTGTTTACCTATTTCGTCATTGTGGGCACCAGCAACGCCGTGAACCTCACTGATGGGTTGGATGGCCTGGCGATTATGCCCACAGTGATGGTTGGGGCAGCCCTGGGGCTGATTGCCTATCTGGCCGGTAACGTGAAATTTGCCCAGTACCTGCAAATTGCCTATGTGGCAGGTGCCGGTGAGCTGGTGGTGTTTTGTTGCGCGCTGATTGGCGCTGGTCTCGGATTTTTGTGGTTTAACACCTACCCAGCCCAGGTATTTATGGGTGACGTCGGCGCCTTGGCGTTAGGTGCTGCCCTCGGCGTGATAGCGGTCATTATTCGCCATGAAATCGTACTTTTTATTATGGGCGGCATTTTTGTGCTGGAAACCGTTTCTGTGATTCTGCAGGTGGCTTCTTTTAAGTTGACTGGGCGCCGCATTTTTCGCATGGCACCCATTCATCATCACTTTGAATTAAAAGGCTGGCCGGAGCCGCGCGTGATTGTGCGCTTCTGGATTATCAGTGTGGTGCTGGTGCTGATCGGCCTGGCAACCTTGAAACTGCGTTAACGAGACAACAACTGTGGCTGAATTGATTGCAAGCAGCAAACTCAAAGCTGTGATTGGCACCGGGATAACCGGTTTGTCAGTCGCGCGCTTTTTGGCGCGCCTGCAACAGCCGTTTATGTTGTTTGACACCCGTTTACAGCCACCGCATTTGGAGAGCATCCAGCAGGAATTTGCTGGCGTCAGCTTGCAGTTGGGTGAGCTGAATGCAGAGAGTTTGTTACTCGCGGATGAAATTATCGTCAGCCCCGGTTTGGCTACCAGCGAGCCCGCGTTTGCGGCGGCCCGCGCGGCGGGTATTCCGATCATTGGCGATATTGAATTGTTTGTGCGCCATGCGCGTGCGCCCATAGTGGCCATCACCGGCTCTAACGCCAAAAGTACCGTTACCACTTTGGTAGGTGAAATGGCAAAAGCGGCCGGATTAAAGGTGGCGGTGGGTGGCAACCTGGGCACACCGGCATTGGATTTGTTAGCAGACGATGTGCAACTTTATGTGATGGAGCTGTCCAGCTTTCAATTGGAAACCGTCAGTCGCTTGGGCGCAAAAGTTGCCACCATTCTTAATATCAGTGCCGACCATTTGGATCGCTACCCGAATATGCAGGCCTATCACGCCGCCAAGTTGCGGGTCTACTACGGCGCTGAACAACTGGTATTCAATCGCCGTGATCCGCTCACCCAACCGCCACTGGCGCAAAACGCCAAGCCGATTACCTTTGGCGGTCCAGCCGAGTTCAATCATTTTGGTGTGATGGAAGAAGGCGGCGAAACCTGGCTCGCTTGGCAGTTTACGCCCTTGCTGCGCGCCAGCGAATTGCGTATTCGCGGCAAACACAATATCGACAACGCCCTGGCAGCCTTAGCGCTCGGCAAGTGCGCAGGCTTACCCATGGACGCCATGCTGCAAACCTTGCGCGAATTTCGCGGCTTGCCCCACCGTTGCGAGTGGGTCACCAGTAAAAACAGCGTGGATTTTTTCAACGACTCCAAAGGCACCAACATAGGTGCGACCATCGCCGCTGTACAGGGTTTGGCGCGACCACCAGCACAGCTGGTGTTGATTGCCGGTGGTGAAGGCAAGGGCGCGGATTTTCGCGAATTGGTGCCTGCGTTGATCGGCACTGTGCGCACCCTGGTGCTTATCGGTCGGGATGCACCGCTGATCGAAGCGGCGGTTGCAGGACAAGTTTCCATCATTCACGCAAAGGACATGCTTACTGCCGTGCAGCTTGCCTATCAGGCAGCCCAGCCCGGCGATGCAGTCTTGTTGTCGCCCGCGTGCGCGAGTTTCGATATGTTCGAAAACTACGCTGATCGCGGGCGCAAGTTTTGTGCGGCGGCGGAGGCGATGGCGTCATGATGTCAGCTTCTGGCAACTACGGCCCGCTTGGCGCCCGCATCGATTGGCAACTACTCAATCTTTGGTTGCTGTTGATGTCCATCGGACTGGTCATGGTGGCATCTGCCTCCATTGCCTTCGCTGCCGCCAATTATGGTGATGCCTGGTTCTTTGCCAAACGCCACGGCATTTTTCTGGTCATGGGGCTCTTCCTTTCGCTCTTTGTGGTGTGTGTGCCCATGAGTGTTTGGCAGCGCTACAGCGGCTATTTGCTGATATTGACTCTGGCCTTGCTGGTCATAGTGCTTATTCCGGGTATTGGCAAAAAAGTTAACGGCGCCCAGCGCTGGATAAGTTTTGGCTTTATGTCAGTACAGATCTCCGAAATTGCCAAGTTTGCCGCCGTGGTTTTCTTTGCCAGCTTTTTTGCTCGTCGTTATCAGGAGTTACATTTTGGCTTGCGCGGTTTACTTAAGCCGTTGGCAGTGCTTGCGGGTATCTCTTTGTTGCTGCTGTTACAGCCGGACTTTGGCAGTGCCGTCGTGCTGGTGGGGACAATTTTCGCGATGATGTTTATTGCGGGCGTGCGTCTTTGGCATTTCCTGCTGTTGATCGGATTGGGGGTGGGCGCCTTGGGCGCTGTCGCTATTTTTTCTCCCTATCGTATGCAGCGACTTATCACCTTCCTTGATCCCTGGTCAGATCAGTTCAATACCGGGTATCAATTAACGCAATCGCTGATTGGCTTTGGTCGCGGAGAGTGGTTTGGTCTTGGATTGGGCAATAGTTTGCAAAAGCTCTTTTTCCTGCCCGAAGCCCACACGGATTTTGTATTCGCGATTGTCGCCGAAGAATTTGGTTTGGTTGGCGCGGTGATTTTGCTCGCACTCTTTTGCTGGTTAATTTTGCGCATTCTCTTATTGTCACGTCAGTGCTTGGTGAGTGGTCGCATATTCCCGGCGCTGGCTTGCTTTGGCGTGGGCATTTTATTTGCGGTTCAGGTGTTTATTAATGCCGGTGTGGCATCGGGGCTTTTACCTACCAAAGGGCTGACTCTGCCTTTTATCAGCTACGGTGGCAGCAGCCTATTAATCAGTTGCGTACTTATGGCCTTTGTGATGCGTGCCAATTGGGAGTTGCACGGATTTGCCTCGGCCAATTTTGGGCCAGTAAGGCAAAGACGTAGCGCGCGAATGCAGGAGGCGCTATGAACCAAAACGAGAACAAGACCGTGTTAATTATGGCGGGTGGCACTGGTGGCCATGTGTTCCCGGCATTGGCGCTGGCGGAAAAACTGCAAGTGGCTGGCCAGCGAGTGCTTTGGTTGGGCACCCGCAAGGGCATCGAAGCCAAGTTGGTGCCCAATGCCGGTATTGCCTTGCATTTTTTATCGGTAGAAGGCGTGCGTGGCAGAGGTGTTCTGGGTCTTGTTAAGGCGCCCTTTTTAATTCTCCTCGCGCTCTTGCAATCCATGGGGGTGATAAGGCGTGAACGCGTCGATCTGGTAGTTGGTTTTGGCGGCTTCGCTTCTGGCCCCGGTGGCTTGGCGGCGTTTTTGATGCGCAAGCCTTTGGTGATTCACGAGCAAAACGCTATTGCAGGTACAACCAATCGCCTGTTGATGCGCTTGACCCGGCACCAGTTAATGGCTTTTCCCGGCGCTTTGCCCGTGGGCGAATTGGTCGGCAATCCAGTGCGCGACGCCATACTGGCACTGCCAGAACCGCGCGCGCGTTATTCAACACGCAGCGCCGAAAAAGCGCGCATTCGTTTGCTGATTCTGGGCGGAAGCTTGGGTGCGCGCGCCATCAATCAATTGGTACCGCGTGCGCTTGCCGAGCTGCCGGTGGATGATCGCCCTGACGTCTGGCATCAAGCAGGCAAAGCCCACGCCGAAGAAACACTCGCCACCTACCTCGAACATCAAGTTAATGCGCGGGTGGATGCGTTTATCGAGGATATGGCGTCCGCCTATGCCTGGGCCGATGTCATTGTGTGCCGCGCTGGTGCCCTGACCATCGCAGAGCTGACTGCGGTTGGTGTTGCAGCCTTGTTGATCCCTTTGCCCACGGCTATCGATGATCATCAAACCTGGAATGCGCGCTACCTCAAGGATTCTGAAGCTGCTCTGGTGTTCGCCCAGGCAGACTTATCGGAAGAAAAACTGGCAACTCTATTGCTGACTGAGCTGCGCGATCGCACGCGCCTGTTGGCTATGGCGGAAAATGCGCACAGGCTGGCCATGGCCGATGCCAGCGCCCGCATGGCCGATTACTGTTTGGAGGTTTTGCGTGGATAAAACTGTGGATCATTACACAGTCCCCGAGATGCGTCGTATTCGTCGCATTCACTTTATTGGTATCGGCGGTGCCGGTATGAGCGGCATCGCCGAAGTGTTGCTCAACCAGGGCTATGAGATTTCTGGTTCGGACATTAAGGCTTCTTCAGTAACCGAACGGTTACAAAGCAAGGGCGCACATATTTTTATTGGTCACACCGAAAACAACATTCTCGGTGCGGATGTGGTAGTCAATTCCAGTGCAGTGCGCGATGACAATCCGGAGCTGCGCGCCGCACGCGAACGCAGAGTGCCTGTGGTGCGCCGCGCTGAAATGCTTGGCGAGTTGATGCGTTACCGTCACGGTATTGCGGTTGCGGGTACTCACGGTAAAACCACCACCACCAGCCTGATGGCGTCCATTCTGGCGGCTGCCAAGCAGCACCCGACGTTTATTATTGGTGGCCTGGTGAACAGTGCGGGCACCAATGCACAGCTGGGCGCGAGTCGCTATCTGGTCGCAGAGGCTGATGAAAGCGATGCGTCCTTCCTGCACCTGCAACCTATGGTGGCCATAGTTACCAACATAGATGCCGACCATATGGAAACCTATGGCGGTGACTTTTCACGTTTAAAAAAGACCTTTATCGAATTCCTGCACAACCTGCCGTTTTATGGTTTGGCGGTGTTGTGCGTTGATGATCCGGTGGTGCGCGACATCATTCCGGAGGTCTCGCGACCCATACTGACCTACGGCTTCGGTGAGGGCTGTGATTTTCGCGCAGTGAACATTCGCCAAAACAAAATGTACTCCGAATTTGATGTGCTGCGCCCGGGCAACGACAAACCTTTGGCTATTCGCTTGAGTATTCCCGGTATTCACAATGTGCTGAATGCGCTGTCCGTCATTGCGGTGGCAACGGACGAGGGCATAGCCGATGACGCTATCCAGCAAGGCCTGGCTAACTTCCAGGGTGTGGGTCGCCGCTTCCAGGTTTATGGACAGTTTCCAATTGCAGCGGGCGATGCACTGTTAGTGGATGACTATGGTCACCATCCCCGCGAAGTGGCAGCGGTGATCAAAGCTGTGCGCGATGGCTGGCCAGAGCGGCGTTTGGTCATGGTGTACCAGCCCCATCGCTATACCCGCACGCGCGACTTGTACGAGGATTTTGTTGAAGTGCTCTCGAGTGTAGATGCACTGGTTTTGCTCGAAGTCTACAGCGCTGGTGAAGAGCCTATTCCCGGCGCCGATAGCCGTCACCTGTGTCGCAGCATTCGTGCACGCGGTGCGATTGAACCGATTTTTGTCGAAACCATTGAAGGTGTACCTGCGATCATCAAAGATTTGGTGCGCGCCGGTGACCTGGTAATTACTCAAGGCGCGGGCAATGTGGGCGCTCTCGCGCCCGAGCTTGCCAAACGCGCGTTGCAATAGAGGTAAACATGTTAGCGATTGAATTGCCTATCAGCGATCAGTGTAAGCAGCAGTTTGGCCGCGTAGGTGTGCTCTATGGCGGTCAGTCCGCCGAGCGGGAAATTTCCCTGCAAACCGGTGCAGCCGTTGCCGCTGCACTGCGCGAAGCGGGCGTGGAAGTAGTTGCGCTGGATTTGGGTGCCGATGCCATTCAGCAGATACAAGCGGCGAAACTGGATCGTGCGTTTATCGCACTGCACGGTCCAGGCGGTGAAGATGGACGCATTCAGGCGGTGCTCGAATATCTCGGTATTCCCTACACCGGCAGCGATGTGCAGTCGTCGGCGCTGGCCATGGATAAATTGCGCAGCAAACAATTGTGGCGTGGCATTGGATTGTCCACACCGGATTTTGTGGTGTTAAAGCCGGATACCGACTGGGCCAAGGTGATTGCAGATCTAGGCGGTGAAGCCATGGTCAAGCCGGCCCACGAAGGGTCGAGCATTGGCATGTCGCGGGTGAACACGGCGCAGGATCTGCAACAGGCGTTTGCCTCGGCAGCACATTACGACGCCTGCGTACTGGCAGAGCGATTGATTGTGGGCGCTGAATACACAGTCGCTGTGTTGGCCGGGCGGGTACTGCCCCCAATCAAACTGGAAACCCATCATCGCTTTTACGATTTTGATGCGAAATATATTGCTGAGGATACCCGTTACCTGTGCCCTTGCGGTTTGCCGTCGGAGGCGGAGGTGCAACTCAAAAATTTAGCCTTGGCTGCATTTGAGTCGCTCGGCTGTCGCGGTTGGGGCAGGGTGGATGTGATGGCAGACCAGAAGGGCAATTTTTATGTGCTCGAAGTGAATACTGTGCCGGGCATGACCAGCCACAGTTTGGTACCTATGGCTGCAAAGGCGGCGGGTTTGTCTTTTGCACAGCTGGTTGTCGCTATTTTGCTGGCCAGCCTGTAAGTGATGGCAGACGAAAGAATTTGCGCCGATGAGCCCATAGTGGCACGCCCCGAGTTGGGTGATCGACGAGCAGCTCCGGCGGCGGACAAGGTATTGCGTCGCCCCCAGGGCTACCAGCGGGTAACGCCGCGCGGCGGCGCGGAGCAGGGCGACGACAGTAAATCGCGTCGCTCGCTATGGCGAAGTCTGGTCATCGTGATTTTTTTAGTAGGTATAGGCGCGGGTATTTATTACGGAATGGACCCTCTGCGGGAACTACTGGAGCGTCCATTGACCAGTGTGGCGGTAGAGGGTGAGTTTATTCATGTGAGTAAAGCGCGCACCACCGAATTGATCAGCGCTGAATTGAATGACGATTTTTTGCAGTTGGATTTGATGCGCTTAAAACAGGTGTTGGAGCAAGATCCCTGGGTAGAGCGCGCGTCGATCGGGCGCCGCTGGCCAGATACCCTGGTGGTGAGAATCGTCGAGCAAAAGCCCATAGCCCGATGGGGTGACACAGGCTTTATGAACCAGCGCGGCGAGATCATTCAGGTGTCGGATGCGCAGACGCAGTTGTTGAGTTTGCCTTTGCTGGAAGGTGAAGTGACGGACGCGGGTTTGATTCTGCGGCAATATCAGGATCTGGTGCGGTTGTTGCGTACTCGTGGGTTGGATGTCATTGCATTAAAAAGTGACGCCAAAAAATCCTGGCGTATGATCTTGGCGGGTGATGTAGAGCTGGTGGTTGGGCGAGATCAGGTGATGGAGAAGGTGAGTCGCTTTATCCGTGTTTACGATCGTCACCTGCAGGCGCGCTGGGCTGACGTTAGACGTGCAGATTTGCGTTACACCAACGGTGTGGCTGTGGAATGGAAAGCAGAAGTAACAACACATCTAGACTAAAGCTCGACAAGGTAGAAGTCGGGAAATCAATAAAGAGGTTAGATCAATGGCAAGCGCTAGTGACAACAAAATGATTGTTGGCCTGGACATAGGCACATCCAAGATCGTGGCTATCGTCGGCGCTATCACTCCCGAGGGTAATCTGGAGATTGTGGGCATAGGCTCACACAGATCCACTGGCTTGAAGAAAGGTGTGGTGGTCAATATTGAATCTACCGTTGCCTCGATTCAGCGAGCAATAGAGGAAGCTGAGTTGATGGCAGGCTGTCAGATTCATTCGGTTTACGCGGGCATTGCCGGTAGCCACATTCGCAGCCTTAACTCCCACGGCATAGTGGCGATCAAGGACCGCGAAGTCTTTGCTCAGGATCTGGAGCGGGTTATCGATGCTGCCCAAGCAGTCGCGATTCCTGCGGATCAAAAAATTCTGCACATATTGCCGCAGGAATTTTTAATTGATGATCAGGACGGTGTTAAAGAGCCGCTGGGCATGTCCGGTGTGCGTTTGGAAGCCAAGGTGCACCTGGTTACTTGCGCCGTCAATGCAGCGCAAAACATTGAAAAATGTATTCGTCGCTGTGGCCTGGAGGTCGAAGACATTATTCTCGAACAGCTGGCCTCCAGCTACGCCGTACTCACTGACGATGAAAAGGAGCTTGGCGTTTGCGTGGTGGATATCGGTGGTGGTACTACAGACATCGCCATCTTTAAAGACGGTGCTATTCGTCATACCGGTGTAATTCCCATTGCTGGTGATCAGGTGACCAATGATATTGCCATGGCACTGCGCACACCTACACCCAATGCCGAAGAAATTAAAATCAAATACGCCTGTGCATTGGCCAAGCTCACCAGTCCGGAAGAAACCATCAAGGTGCCGAGCGTAGGTGACCGCGAACCGCGCGATCTGTCGCGCCAGGCACTCGCTGAGGTGGTAGAGCCGCGCTATGACGAGCTGTTTACACTGGTGCTTTCAGAATTGCGTCGCAGTGGCTACGAAGATCTGGTTGCTGCGGGCATTGTGTTAACTGGCGGCACCTCCAAGATGGAAGGTGTTATCGAACTGGCAGAGGAAATTTTCCATATGCCGGTACGCCTGGGTGCGCCGCAAAACATTCGTGGGTTGCGCGATATTGTCAACAATCCAATTTATTCCACTGGCGTTGGCCTTTTGCTCTACGCCATGAAACAGCATCAGGAAGGCAGTCGTGCCGTTCAGCTTGGCAGGGATAACCAGCAATCTTTGCTGGGCCGTATCAAGCGTTTATTTCAAAACACGTTTTAATTTTGTGAGTCCAACTTTTTAATTTCAACAGTTGTAAGGGAAAAGGGGAAAGGCCATGTTTGAACTCGTAGATAGCATTCAGCAAAACGCAGTAATCAAAGTAATCGGTGTTGGCGGCGGCGGCGGTAATGCAGTCAAACACATGATTGCCAATCGTGTTGAAGGCGTCGAATTTATTTGCGCCAACACCGATGCTCAAGCCTTGAAAGACATAGATGCCCGCACGGTGTTGCAACTGGGCAACGCCATGACCAAAGGACTGGGTGCCGGTGCTAATCCGGAAGTGGGTCGCCAGGCGGCGCTGGAAGATCGCGAGCGCATTGCCGAAGTGCTGCGCGGCGCCGATATGGTGTTTATTGCGGCGGGCATGGGTGGCGGCACGGGCACAGGTGGCGCGCCTGTGGTTGCCGAAGTGGCGCGGGATCTCGGCATTCTCACCGTCGCTGTTGTCACCAAGCCCTTTCCTTTTGAAGGGCGCAAGCGCATGACCATTGCGGAGGCGGGCATTAAAGAGCTGGAGGATCGTGTTGATTCTCTGATCACTATTCCCAACGAAAAGTTACTTTCGGTACTGGGCAAATCGTCAAGCTTGCTCGATGCCTTCAAAGCTGCCAACAATGTTCTTTTGGGTGCAGTGCAAGGTATTGCCGATTTGATTATTCGTCCGGGCATGATCAACGTCGACTTTGCCGATGTGCGCACCGTGATGTCAGAGATGGGTATGGCGATGATGGGTACTGGTTCTGCCACCGGTGAAAACCGCGCGCGCGAAGCCGCTGAAGCTGCCATCAGCAGTCCACTGTTGGAAAATGTTCATCTCAAGGGCGCGCGCGGTATTCTGGTTAACATTACCGCTGGCCTTGATTTGACTCTGGGCGAATACGCCGAGGTGGGTAACGCCATCGAAGAAATCGCATCGGGAGATGCAACAGTGGTTGTCGGTACAGTGATTGATCCTGAACTCACCAACGAACTGCGAGTCACTGTTGTTGCCACTGGCTTGGGTGCAGCAGCTCTGGCCGAGGCTAAACCCTTGGCGACCAAGGTTGTGGTGGACAACACTCGTCGCGCCAATGGTCAGATTGATTACGCGGCGCTGGATCGTCCGGCCCACTTGCGCGCCAAGGCCGCTGCGAGCGGTTCCTCGGCGCTGGCTCAAGCGAGTGATGCACAGATGGATTATCTGGATATTCCTGCGTTTTTGCGTCGTCAAGCTGACTAGATTTTCCGTGGATTCAGCTCACGCAGGGGCGGGGTGAAGCACCGGCTATTGCGCCGATAAATAATGGCTGGGCTTGGTCGTGTGGCTAAGCCAGCCATAAATTGGTAACATTCGCGCAATTTAACGCTGTTTCTTCGGACAATTTCGCCAAACAGTCACCGTATTAACTACTGGGTTTACACAGCTGATGATCAATCAACGCACGCTCAAAAATGCCATTCGCGCCACTGGCGTCGGCTTGCACACAGGTGAAAAAATTTACCTTACCCTGCTTCCGGCTCCGGTCGATACCGGTATTGTGTTTCGTCGAGTCGATCTGAATCCACCGGTAGAGATTGAGGCCAAAGCCCATAACGTGGGGGAAACGACGCTCTCCACCACCCTGATGAAGGGGGATGTGCGCGTTTCAACTGTCGAGCATCTGCTCGCTGCTATGGCTGGCTTGGGTATCGATAATGCGGTGGTGGAATTGAGTGCAGCGGAAGTGCCTATTATGGATGGTAGCGCCGGCCCCTTTGTGTTTCTAATCCAGTCCGCTGGCGTGCAAGAGCAGTCAGCACCGAAAAAATTTATCCGAATCAAAAAACCAGTCGTGTTAGAAGAAGGTGATAAAAGAGCCGCATTTCTCCCCTTTGACGGCTTCAAAGTTACCTTCTCTATCGATTTTGATCACCCGGTGTTCCAGGGCCGCAGCCTGACCACGTCCGTAGATTTCTCCAGCAGCTCTTTCGTTAAAGAAGTGAGTCGGGCACGGACTTTTGGTTTTATGCATGAGATAGAGTATTTGCGCTCCAAGGGCTTGGCCAGGGGCGGGAGCGTGGATAACGCTATTGTGGTGGATGATTACCGTATTCTTAATGAAGATGGCCTGCGTTACGAAGACGAATTCGTCAAACATAAGGTGCTGGATGCTATAGGTGATCTTTATCTTCTGGGTAACAGTTTGATTGGCGAGTTTCAGGCACATAAATCTGGCCACGGCCTCAACAACAAGTCACTTCGTCAACTGATTGCCCAGACAGATGCTTGGGAAGTTGTCACTTTTGCCGATGACGATGCCGCTCCTATTCGATACATGAAGCCCCTTCTGGCTGTTTCCTGACAGTATCTCGTTGGATTCCGTGCCTCCCCAGGGGCTGTGGCCGGGGGGAGGTAGCGGAAAATCTGTTGGCTTTTGCCCTCTATTTGTGCCATATTTCGACCGCTGTGCGTGTGAGGCGCATAGCGCACTTGTTTTTTTATAACTTTTTTATGGGTCAATGATCGAGCTGCTGCATCCTTATATAAGCTTCCTGGGTAATTGCGGCGCCTTAAATATAACTCTTGGTTATATAATTGCCGATCTACTAACTAATTGATCTAAATAAGAAATTTAAAATGCCAATTGTGCCTCGCTGACCTGATGGCACCTTGGTCTAGTATCAAACCTATGAAAATCATCATTCTCAGCAAAGACCACGGTACTACGCGCAGCATCACCCTCGGGGGCTGGACGCGTTTGTTGCTGTCTGTTTGTATGCTGGGAGTACCAACCGCCCTCGGAGCTTTGGGTTACAGCTGGCTTATAGCACCCGATGCCAGTGAGCGGATCAGCGCTGAATCCTTGCAGGCTTGGGAAAACGCCTTGGCCTTGCAAAAGCAGGAAGTTGAGCAAATCCGGCAGGAGGCCAAAACCCAGGTTGCAGCCATGACCCTCAAAATGGGGGAGATGCAGGGCCGGGTTGTGCGTATGGAAGCTTTGGGAGAGCGGCTGGTTTCCATGGCACAGCTGGATCAGGGTGAATTTGATTTCTCCTCTCCTACCTCTCTGGGTGGTCCAGAATATCAAGCGGAAAGCTATTCCCCCCCCGATTTTCTTGCAGTAGTCGATAACCTCTCCTCCCAAATAGACAACCGCCAGCAACAGCTGGAGGTGCTTGAGTCGTTACTTGCCAAGCGTAAGATTGAAGACGATATATTCGTTGCAGGTCGTCCAGTGTCAAAAGGCTGGATTTCCTCTCGCTATGGCCGCCGGACTGATCCCTTTACCGGCAAGGTAGCATTTCATGGTGGTATCGATTTTTCCGCGAAAGAGGGCACCGACATTGTCGCTGTTGCCGCCGGTGTTGTTACCCGCTCGGCACGTATAAAAGATTACGGTAATCTCGTTGAAGTTAATCATGGTGGAGGTTACGTAACCCGCTATGCCCACAATAAGTCCAATCTGGTAAAGGTGGGTGATGTTGTCAAACGGGGTCAAATTATTGCCCTGGTTGGATCTACCGGCCGATCTACGGGTCCGCACGTTCATTTCGAAGTATTCAAACACGGCCGCTCAATCGACCCCGCAACCTATATTCATCGCGCAAGTCGTTAATTCTTTCCTCCTCAGCTCTCTTTGAGTTCCTTTCGGTTCACTCATCCGTCGGCTATCAGTTTTGCTGAAGCAGTCGCTCGATAAGTTTCTTGGGTCTTATGGCCTGTTTTTTTGGTAATGGTAAATCACATGATCGGTAAGCTTTTCAAACGTATTTTTGGCTCCAAAAATGAGCGTGAACTCAAGCGCATGGGTAAGGTTGTTGCGCGAATCAATACACTGGAGGCGGAATGGCAAGCTCTGAGCGACGAGGCTCTGCGCGACAAAACCCGCGAATTTCGCGAGCGGCTGGAAAAGGGTGAGTCACTCGAAGACTTGCTGCCCGAAGCCTTCGCCACCGTGAGAGAAGCTAGCCGACGCGTGCTTTCCATGCGCCATTTTGATGTGCAATTGATCGGTGGTATGGCGCTCCATGAAGGGCGAATTGCCGAGATGCGCACGGGTGAAGGTAAAACGCTCGTATCCACCTTGCCCGCCTATCTTCACGCGTTAACCGGTCGCGGAGTTCATATTGTGACGGTAAACGACTACCTGGCTAATCGCGATGCCAAGTGGATGTCACCGATTTATGAATTTTTGGGAATGTCGGTCGGCGTCATACAGTCGATGCAATCGGCCGAGGCAAAGCGGGCTGCTTATACGGCGGATATTACCTACGGCACTAACAACGAATATGGCTTTGATTACTTGCGCGACAATATGGCGCTGAGTTTGCGCGACAAGGTTCAGCGGCCTTTGTATTTTGCCATTGTGGACGAAGTTGACTCGATATTGATCGATGAGGCGCGAACACCTCTGGTTATTTCGGGGGCGGCGGAAAATAGCTCCGAACTCTACAAGCGGATGAATCTTCTTGTTGGAAAACTCAAACGTCAGGATGGCGAAGATGACCAAGGCGATTACATCGTTGATGAAAAAACGCGTCAAGTTGAGTTGACCGAATCTGGACATCAGCACATTGAAGACTTGCTGATAGGTGCAAACTTGTTGCAACCGGATCAAAACCTTTATGCGGCCAACAACCTGGCGTTAATGCATCATGTGAACTCAGCACTCCGCGCGCATGCGCTTTTCCATCGGGATGTCGAATATATCGTGCAAAACAACCAGGTGGTGCTTATCGACGAGCATACTGGCCGTACTATGCCAGGGCGTCGCTTATCCGAAGGCCTGCACCAGGCTCTAGAGGCGAAAGAAGGAGTGGCTATTCAAAGTGAAAGCCAGACTTTAGCGTCCACCACCTTCCAAAACTACTTCCGTCTTTATCCTATTCTTGCGGGCATGACGGGCACCGCCGACACAGAAGCCTATGAATTCCGTGAAATTTACCGCCTTGATGTGGTGGTTATACCAACCAATAAATCGGTTCAGCGCATAGATCTTAACGATCTTGTCTATCTTTCGGTTGAAGAAAAATATGACGCGATTGTTGAAGATATTAAAAACTATCAGGCCAAGAGTGCCCCAATTCTGGTGGGTACGGCGTCTATCGAAACCTCCGAAGA
>CBFGWO010000038.1:0-23767 GCA_965652595.1 uncultured Cellvibrio sp.
AAATACAAGCACTTTATTCGGCTGTCGTGTGCTTGCGTGTGGAGCCCGCGCGTTGAGCGGGCGTTGGTGAGTTTGGCCAATATGTTGTGAAATGATTAAACGCGCTTTACCGGATGCGGCGGCTGACCCGCCTGAAAAATATACTCGTAAAGCCCACCCTGCATTCCCGGCCGCAGGATATAGGTATTGGCCAAATGGAAGTTACCCAACATGCGCAGCACCGCCACGGCGGTGAGATCTTCGGTGGCTGCGCGGCGCTTGGCAACTGGCACCAGCGCGATGTTTTTATCGTCCAGCAGATAGCACTTTTGCGAGCGTTCGGGCTTTTCGCTACCGGCATAAAAGAACGCAAAAATACTGGCATCATCCGTCAGGTGGGGCCTGAGCTTTTTAAAAATCGCTTCCAGTTGCTCCTTGCTGCAAAAGTTAAATACATCCCAGGCCAACACCAGATCAAAGCGCAACTGCGGATCGAAATTTAACGCGTGCAGGCGCAAGAGTGCTGCGTCTTCCCTGCCGCGCACATTGGGCATAAGCGCAGGCAAAATATCTTCGCTGTACACCTCTTCGGCGTGTTCCAGAAAAAAATCCGCCGTGCGCGTAGCGCGAGACCCCAAGTCCAGCACCTTCGCCCCCGGCGTAGTGCGCAGCTTGGCACACACCTGTTCCAAACCGTAGGAGCGGTGCGCCAGGGTTTGTTGCATCAACAAACTGCCGCCGTGAGACAGCTCGGCCGATGAAAATTGGCGACGATGATCCTTGCCTTCGGGTTGATAGCGTAACACCTGTTCCGCCAGTTGCTGCTCCATGCCCGGCTGCTGCATAAAAGTGTGTTCCATCACGTAGCCTGGCATCTGCTTAAGTTGCTGCGCTGTATCCAGCGCCGGGAAAGGGCGCGAACAAGACAGCTCTGTGCCGCTGATGTTGATACGGTATTGATCCAGAATTTGAAAATGGCGCGGCGCCGCCGGTATGCGTCTGCCTAAATACTTCACCGCGTGCAGCAAGGTGTTGGGATGGCAATGGTCGTTCAAGCGCGCGATAAGCCAGCGCAGGCTGTCGCCATCCAGGTAATTAAAAATATCCCAGGCGAGAATAATGTCGAACTTATTGTGGCTATCAAAGCGGGAAAAGTAGGCATCCAAACCGGCTTGCAATTCCGACGCCGAGGCCATCAACTCGGGGCGCTCACGCAAAAAGCCGTCGATACTTTCAAAATGAATATGGCAACTTAGCTGCGCAAAAAAATTAAAGCTGGCGCCAGAAGAGGAACCGAGATCCAACACCCGGTTGCGGCGCGACAATTTCACTTCGTTATAAATGGCGATGATGCCGGGCGAGCGGTGAACCGCCTGTCGCTGGGCGGCCACGGGGGTTAAGGAAGAGACATTAGAAGGAGACACGTCAGGTGCAAGCATGGCCATAGAGTGCTCCAGTCGACTCAGGTTTTATCGCCGCCAATAAACGCGTTCTCTGTCGCAGGAGGCGTTGGCGGTGCAAAGGTTTTTTTCGGCTCCGCCTTGGTATCTGATCCCATATCCATATCAATGGCGCCGCGAAATTTGGCACCATCTTCCAGGGTGACCCGCCCCGCCTTGAGGTTGCCCTGCACCCGGCTGCCGCTTTTCACCGCAATATGTTCGGAGGCGTTGATATCCCCTTCCACCGTACCTTCCACGGTAATGGTTTTCGCCGTCATATTGGCTTTGATCACCCCCTGACTGCCGATGGTGAGGTGGTTGCCCTTAAGATCCACACTGCCTTCAACCTGGCCCTGGATAAGAAGATCTTCCTCGCCGGTGAGTTCGCCCTTGAATTTGATCTTGGGGCCAATAACCGCCGTTGGCAGAGGCCTGTTGCGGTTAAGTTCAGTCACCCGATTTTCGCTGGCGGCGGGGGCAAAATTGAAATCCTCGATTTCATCGGCGGGGTCAAAATCCGTTTGGGGTTCGTTTTTGGTCAGACGCATGGAATCGCTCCTTTCTGAAGAGGTGGGGTTAGCGGAAGTGGTTTTTTTACGCGGCGAGAAAAAGCCGGAAAGTATGCCGTCCATCATTAATCTGCCTGGGTCTTTTATTTGCCTGAATCGGTGACGGTGAATAAACCAGAGCCATAGAGGAACCATAGTTGCCGGGCGGACATCTGGCGCACAAATTTTGGTGACTCAGGCGCCAAATTGGCGAAAGTGAAAACCAGTCGAGGTTTTGAACTGAGGGAAACTTCCGCGCCGGTTATATCGCCCAACCAGCCAATCAAAGCCAGTTAAGCCCGCATTCAGCTTGGCGGCCTATACTCCTGTCACATTTTCGTCGAAGGAACTTCTTATGAACTCTCTCGCCCACAAATCCACCACCACCCTTTGCCTGCTAATTCTGATTCTGGTGATCAGCGGCTGTAGCGCCGTACACACCTCGGTATCCAAGCGCCACCTGGATGTCCAAACCCAGATGAGTTCAACTATCTTTCTCGACCCGGTCGAACCTGAACAGCGCACCATTTTTGTGGATATCCGCAACACCTCCGACAAACCCGAATTCAACCTGCGCAACGAGGTAGTTGCCGCTCTTGAAAGTCGCGGCTATCGGGTGATCGACAGCCCCAGCGCCGCCCACTACTGGCTGCAAG
The DNA here is from genome assembly GCA_965652595.1 of uncultured Cellvibrio sp. Taxonomy (GTDB): domain Bacteria; phylum Pseudomonadota; class Gammaproteobacteria; order Pseudomonadales; family Cellvibrionaceae; genus Cellvibrio. Next base: position 2,626 of record CBFGWO010000038.1, read on the forward strand.
CCAATGTGTTGCAGGTGGGCCGCACCAACGCCCGTGAAGCCAACGCCGCCATGTACGCCGGTTACGGCGCTGCCGGTGGAGCAGTCGCTGGCTACACCCTGCACCGCGCCACTGGCGGAGCTGCGGGTTCGGCCGCTGCCGGTGCGGCGCTGGTCGGTGCGGTGGTTGGCACCGCCTTTGATGCCCTGGTGGAAGACGTTTACTACTCGGTGATTACCGACATCCAGATCATGGAGCGCTTTGATGGCCTGGTGAGAGAAAGCTCGGAACACCAACTTTTACAAGGCAACAGCGGCGATACCATCTCGCGCTATAACCGCGAAACCGATCAACGCCGTTACCAGAGCCGGGTTATCAGCTATGCCAATCAGGCCAACCTCAAATGGGAGGATGCGGCGCCCGAATTGCGCCTGGGTATGGTGCGCGCCCTGTCGGGGCTGTTTTGATGACAAAAAAAACGCTGTTAACCCGAGTTAGCTGGGCCTGGCTTTGGTTGGCGCTGGCGCTGGTGCTTAACGGCTGCACTGCCGTACACACCTCGCTGGCCAAGGGCAAGCTCGACGCCCAAACCCGCATGACCCACACCATTTTTTTGGACCCGGTAGAACCTGCGCAGCGCAGCATTTACCTGGATATACGCCAAACCGCCGACCAGCCCCTCGAAGGCCTGCAAACCGCCGTGCACAACTTGCTGTTGGAGCGCGGCTACCAATTGGTTGAAAGCCCGAGCGACGCGCAATTTTGGTTGCAAGTCAATTTGCGCACAGTGCGCAAAGCCCACCCGCGCGAGCTACTCACCCAGGGCGAATTCGCCATGACCCACGCCGAGATCGAACAACTCCTGGATCCTGGCGCCCGCCCCAAAGCTCCCTTCGAACCCAGGGTGCCCAATGGCCCACCTCAACCGAACACCGCCACCAATGCCTTTATTTACGCCGATCTGGTGGATGATGATCTGGATATCAGTGGCAAGGATCTGCGCCGCGCACTGATCGCGGTAGCGATTATCGCGGGCGCGGAATATGCCGGGCGGCAGATGGTGAAGGACGTTTACTACACCATGATTACCGACATTCAGGTCGCTGAACGCGTCTCACCCGACAGTATCGCGCTGGTGGAAGAACGCAGCTGGCAACGACTGAATCAAGGCGACTCGGGCAGTGCCGATCTGCTGTGGGAGCGCACCACCGATCGCCGCAAGTACCAGGCGCGGGTGATCAGTTACGCCAATAAAGCCAATCTCAAGTGGGAACAGGCGGAGGCTTCGCTTTATGAGGGGCTGGTGCGATCCCTGGCGGGGATTTTCTAAAATTGAAATTGCATTTTCATCCACAGGATCCGGCCAGGCTCGTTGATGCGTTCCAATTGTTCGTAGCCCGCGATCATCGCCCCCGACCTGCTGATGTGCTCGGCATAGGTTTCATCAAGTAGATTGTCGATACCCGCCGTCACCAACAAGCGCTTGTGGGCACGCCAACCGAGATTAAGAGATAGCACGTTAAAGCCATCACTCGCCCCTATATCCTGTCCGGCGATATTGCCCTTGCGAATATCTACCCGCTCTTGATCATCCACAGCGCGCCAGAGTACGCCGGCTGACCAAACAGGATTTTCGTAATACACGCCCAGCCGCAGTTCAATCGGAGGTAACTGTGCCAGGTGGGCGCCATCGGTGTCGTTAGTGCCGCGCACGCTGGCAAGCGCCAGCTCCGCGCGCCAGTTGTCGGCAAAGCGGTAATTCACATCCGCTTCCATACCCCAAGTGGTTGCATCGATATTGCGAGTAATGGTCGCCATTCGGGTAGCGGTACCGTTGGGTTTGGCATATCCGGATTGAATCAATAGATAGTCATCAATTTCGTTGTAAAAAGCCGAGACACTGGCTTTGAGCTGATGCCTGCTGTAGAGAGCACCTATATCTATTTGGGTAGTTGTTTCCGGTTCAGCTTCAAACGCGCTGAGCGAATCGCTGGCCTCCTTGGTAATCAATTCCCAATAGTCTGGAAAGCGTTGGCTGCGGCCCAGTCCCGCGTAAAAAGTCACTGGCAATAGGTCTTTTTCATAACGCACAAAGCCACTGGAAAGTGTTTCGTTTCGCTCCAGCCAGGCCGTTGGATTAGGCAGTGTCACTGTTCCCGCAGGGCGCGTTGCACGCAGATCGGTGGCGCTCCAGTCGTCCAAGCGGACACCGGCAATCACTCGCTGTTGTTGCGCAAGTTTTTGGGTCCACTCACTAAAAAGGCCCAATTGCTTAAATTCGGCGTCGGGTAGGCGCGGCGAATTCTGGTAGGGCGTCATCATCTGGTTCGATGTCGATCGGTTGCTGTGTGCATTGGCCTGGGTATCCACTCCCACTACCAACTCGGCCGACGCCAATGGGACAAAATGAGCCACGACCCGTCCGCCCTCGGTTTCGCGATCGGGGTTAGAGGCCATATTCATAGCGGCCACAGTGCGCAGCGTGTAATTGTCCATTACGTGGTCGACGTAGTTGTAATAAACCTGTGCTTCCAGCTTCGACCACCAGGGTGTCAGGTCTTGTTGGATCCACTTCAGGCTGAGGTTTTCGCGGGCGAATTTTGAGCCATCCATACCCCGGTCAGCGTAGGCGGCTTCGGCATCACTCAGGTTGCCACTGAGTTCCAGGGTAGTTTTTTCGTTAGGTGTCCAACCCACAGCCAAGCCCGTGTTCCAACGATCGTATTGAGAGTGAATCTCGGCGCCATCACCGTCCTCGTAGTTATCCTGCTGCGAATGGCTGGCCATGGCACGCAGGTACAAATCCCGGCTGCTGCCGCGCACATCCACAACCTGATCATCGCGCCCGAAACTACCCGCCAGGAAACTGCCGTGAACTGCCCAACCGGGCTCGCTTAGGCGCTGCTGGTCGCGCTCAAACAGCACTACACCTGCGGAATTCCCCGGGCCATAAAGCACAGTCTGCGGACCCTTGATCAGGCGAATACGGTCATAGGTTTCGGGGAAAACATAGGCTGTAGGCGGATCCATGCGACTGCCACATCCGCCCAATACCAGATCCCCATCCATCAACAGCGACAGGCGTGAACCGGCCATGCCCCGCAATACCGGATCACCACTGGTACCGCCTTTGCGGATAACAGAGAAGCCGGGAATGGTTTTCAGGTAATCGGCGCCATCCTGGGCGGGTAGCGGTTGCCGGGGTGCCTTGGGGTCGGTTTCCAGGGTCAGGGGTCGATCAGTCCCAACCCCGGTAATGACCATCTCTTCAATGATTTTGGATTCTTCGGCAACTGCAGACAGGGCCAGTGCGCTGAGAGTCGCACTCAGTAGAGTCTTCTGAAAAGTCATAAGTATCCCGCTAGTTATTGGTGGTGGGCCTTTCCGGGGCGCCTTTTTATCCCGCCAATCACCCGATCACAATGACAAAACCATAAATTTTGGCTATCGCAAATTTCTAGGAATCAGCCCAAATTTCCCATAGAGAAAATCAATAGCGTTCCATTATCGGGAACTTGATAATCCTTCGGCCGGCTGTGTCTGTTGCCTGGTAACAATAAAAACGTCAGGACGAGCTAGGTAAATGGGTTGTCAATGAGTATCAGAAGTTCCTCTCTCCCCAATTTTCAGCAGCGCAGAAATGTTCTGAAGGCCATGTCCAGTGCATTTGCCCTGCCACTGATCAGCACCTCCTGTTCGAACCAATCTGACCCTAACCTTATTCAAATCGGGGGCTTACCCGTCACCTGCAACCTCACGTTGCCTATCGCCTGCACCGCCAAAGCCGCAGCCCTCGCCGCCGGTGATTTACGCCAGCAAGTTGCATTCGAATACAGCAAATACAGTGGTTGGCCAGAAATCAAAGAATCATTAATGGCCGGTCGCATTCAGGCGGCTTATATGCTGGCACCATTGGTGATGGATCTGACCGACAAACGCATCCCTCTCAAAATTGTATCCCTGGGCCACCGCTCAGGCGCTGTCATCATGGTGCGAACGGATTCCAACTACCAGACTTTTGCTCAACTCAAGGGCAAGCGCATTGCCATACCCAGTCGCTTTGCCGTGGATTTTCTGTTCCTGCGTAAAATGCTTGAGCGGGAAAATATGAGCCACACAGATATAGAAATTGTGGAAATGCCCCCACCTGATATGCCTGCCGCACTCTACGCCAAAGCAGTGGATGGCTATTGCACCGGAGAACCCTTTGGTGCTGCTGCGGAACAAGCGGGTTATGCTCGTCCGTTGCGTATGACGCGCGATGAATGGCGCAACTACATTTGTTGTGTGCTCACCGTGCGCGAAGAATTAATCCAATCAAAACCCGAAGTCGTTCAGGATATGGTCAACCACATTATGGGTGCGGGAGCCTGGCTTGATGAAGGCCCGGCAAACCGGGAAAAAGCCGTACACATCGCCGCCAGCCGACAATTTTTTAACCAGGATCCCAACATCCTGCGCTTTGTCATGGAAAACCCCACTGACCGAGTGACTTATGGTGACATGCGCATGATCAAAGAAGAATTTGATGAACTGATGGAACTGTCGATTGCCGCAGGCACACTCCGCAAACCTGTGGCTTTTGAGCAATACGTTGACGAAACCTTCGTGAATAACGCCAAACCCAGCGCTCTAACGCTTTAATAGCAATAAAATGAGTTTTCCAATGAAGTTATTTTCCACCCTTGTCTTGCTAGTGGTTGTGACTGTACAAGCCGCAAACAGCGCTGAATTAAAATCCGGTGTGTTCGACCCGCCACGTGCTGCACCGGATTTCACGCTGCACGGCTCGCAGGGAAGCGACATCACGCTGAGTCAACAGCAGGGCAAATTGGTGGTACTCGGATTTGGTTTTAGTCATTGCCCGGACATCTGTCCAATGACGCTCGCCAAGCTCGCTCAGGTACATCACAACCTGGGTACTTTGGCCAGCGAGGTGCAGGTAGTATACGTAACCGTCGACCCGGAACGTGACTCGGTAGACCGCCTAAAGCAATATATGAAACATTTTCATCAAAGCTTCATTGGTGCAACCGGCTCAGCTGAAGCGCTGGCTGAAGTTCGCAAGGCTTATGGCATTATTGCTGCCAAACAAATGCATAACGATGGCAGTTATGAGGTACACCATTCTTCTTATCTCTATCTGATTGATCGCAAAGGCTTACTGCGTGCACTGGTACCTTTCGGAAAATCAGCAGATGACATCACTCATGACATTCGTATCTTGCTGGAAGAAGACCCAGGGCACACTGAATCATGAAACAAGTGGTGAAAAGGAGCCTGGTACTGGCCGCTATACTCATGCTGGTTGGCGCATTGCTCGCTGCGCTTTTACCCCTCGGTTACGACTCCCGCGAAGAAGTCTTTGAAATCCCGCCAGGTACCTGGGCTCAACGCATGGCGGGTGACACCTCGGTGAGCATCCTGCCAGACAGGATCTACCTTGCGTTGAATGTGCGCAATATCCTGGTATTAAGAAATCTCGACGAAGTACCACAAATTTTTGGTCCCACGCTGATTATGCCGGGGCAAAGTTTTAAATTGCCTTTTGACCTGGCCGCCGAGTATCAATTTGAATGCACGGCGCACCCCAGCGGACAGATGACAGTGATCGTTGATAGTGAACCTACTCGCGGATGGCAACGCTTGCAATGGCGCATCAAGCGCATGTTGCGCGGCATTTAACCATTCGACTCCAACAAGTTTCAGGCATTTAAAAGGTACTACCGTGATAAAATTCCACAAAATATGGCCCCCGGTATTATTGCTTTCGGTGTTCATTGCCGCTTGGTGGCTGCTGGTTATTCAACGTCAAAGCGTTATTTTTCCCACCCCGCTACAAGTGGTTACCGGCACCTTGGAATTAGTGGAAGACGGTACTCTTTGGGGACACATAGGTTCGTCATTAATGCGTGTTGGCGCTGGCTTTTTGTTAGCGGTAGCAATTGCGGTACCCTTGGGATTGTGGATGGGGCGTGTTAATGGCGCTTACACCACCCTTAACCCCATATTTCAGATAATGCGGCCTATTTCGCCTATTGCCTGGATTCCGCTCGCCATTCTTTGGTTTGGCGTGGGTAATGCCTCACCCATCTTTCTGATTTTTATCGCAGCTGTCTTCCCGTTGATTGTCCAAACCGCCGCTGGCGTACATACCATAGAGCAACGCTACCTGAATGCCGCCGAAAACTTTGGCGTATCGCGCGCCAAATTATTTCGCCAAGTCATTATTCCAGCAGTGCTGCCCGACCTTATCGTTGGTATGCGTATTTCGCTCGGCGTTGCCTGGCTTGTCGTCGTTGCCGCCGAAATGATCGCACTGCGTTCTGGCTTGGGCTATCTCATCATGGATTCGCGCAACGCCGGAAATCGCTACGACCTGGTTATCGCGGGCATGATCATTATTGGTGTCATCGGCCTGCTGCTGGATGGCTTGATGCGTTTGGCGGAAGGACATAAATCAGTAAGGTGGCGTTATGGCCGATAAGATTGTTATTAACAATATTCAAAAGAGTTTTCGTTCCGGCAAAAAACTGCAACGGGTGGTCGACGGCATTGACCTGACGATTGCCGATGGCGAATTTATCGCCATTGTCGGGCCCTCGGGCTGCGGCAAATCGACACTGATGAAAATGATTGCCGGTTTCGAACAACCCGACGGCGGTAGTGTTGCAATCGACGGTGTGCAACGCAAAGGCCCCAATGCCAATGGTATTTTAATTTCACAGCATGGCTCGGTGTTTCCCTGGTTGACAGTACAACAAAATTTAATGTTCGGACTCAATGACGACAGCATGGACAAAGTCGCCATTGCCAATCACTACGCCGAGCTGGTGGGCTTGAAGGGATTTGAAAATCATTATCCCAGCGAACTTTCGGGCGGCATGTTAAAGCGCGCAGAAATAGCACGGGCGCTGGCGGTCAAGCCGGAAATTTTGTATATGGACGAACCTTTCTCCGCACTGGATGCGCTGATGAACCTGCGTATCCGCACAGAGTTAAGGCGTATTCTGGATGAGGAAAAGCACACGGTGATTTTGATCACCCATGACGTGGAAGAGGCTGTACATCTGGCGGATCGGGTGGTGGTACTTTCACCAAGACCAACCAAAATTCAAAGGGTGTTTGAGATCAAGCATCCGCACCCGCGCAAGCTCTCAGATCCCGAACTGGTAGACCTGAGAGAGGCCATACTTCAGGAACTGGGGTTGTAGCTAAGAGGTAGATATGGCGTACACTTAGCGCAACCAACACGTCGGATTCAAATCTGCATGACTCCTCTGGCCCTAAAATCCCTGCTCGCGCAGCATCCGGACATCCGCCTCGCCTACCTCTTTGGCTCCCTCGCCAGAGGGGAGGCGCGCGCAGACAGCGATCTTGATCTGGCCATACTCACCGAGGATCCCCTGACCCCCGAACGCAAAATATTGCTTATTGAAGAGCTAGCCCTCGCCTCTGGCAGAGCCATCGACTTGATCGACCTAAAGGAGGCGGGCGAGCCACTGTTGGGGGAGATTCTAGGGAAAGGTATTCGCGTGAAAGGCGCCAACAGTCTTCACGCCGAACTGATCGCCCGCCATTTGTTCGACAGCGCCGATTTCCTTCCTTATGTAAGACGCATGCTTGCTGAACGGAGAGCCAAATGGACCCATTGATTGTTGAGCGAAAACTGGACTCGCTCTATCGCTGCATCCGCCGAGTCGAAGACAAGTGCCCCGCCGATGTTGCGCCCTTGATGACTGATCCTGATTTGCAGGATGTGATAGTGCTTAACCTTAGTCGCGCCGTGCAACTCTGTGTGGATCTGGCGGCACATTTGCTTGCGGATCTTAACCAGCCGCCTCCGAACACGATGGGCGAGGCCTTTGACTACTTACGCGATGCAAAAATCATTTCACCCGAACTTGCACAAACCCTGCGCAAATCTGTCGGTTTTCGGAATCTCGCTGTTCACAATTACGACAATCTCAACTGGGCCATAGTGCATGCTATAGCGACTCGCCACCTGCCTGACTTCAAAGCCTTCGCCATAGCGATTGCCGAAAAGTTACCCCCTTCCTGAATACCTAGACCGCCTTTGGCAACAACCACGCCAACAAAAACGGCAGGGTGATAAACGCAATCAGGGTAGAGATCACCACCATAGCCGCCACCTCTTGCGGGTGGCGGTTGTAGCGCAAAGCCAGCAAATAGTTAAACACCGCTACCGGCATGGCCGACTGCAAGAGCACCACGCCGCGCGCAACCCCCTGCAACTCCATCGCCCAGCACACCAGCATCCCAAACCCCAGGCCGCCGAAAATGCGCGCCAGGCTAAACACCAGGCTGCGCTGCCAGGCGCCCACTTTGATTGATGCCAGGGACACACCCAGGGTGATGGTCATCAAAGGAATGGCAAAACCACCAATTAAGGTCACGGTATTGTCCAGCCACAATGGCAGCTGGGCGCCGGTCACCAGCATGGTCAGGGCGATGACCATCGAATAAATCACCGGCTGGCGACCCATATCGCGAAAGCGATCGGCCCAGCCGCTGGGGGAAACGATTAGCAAACCCACCGTAAAGGTAGCGATCATCATTACCATAAAACTGCCCAGCGCCAGCGCCAGGCCCAGCTCGCCAAAGGCAAACAGGCACAGGGGCAGGCCCATATTGCCGTTGTTGGGGAACAGCAGCGGCGGTAAAAAACCGGGAATATCCAGGCGTCGGGCGCGCAGTATCAGCCAGCCCGCCAACCCCATGGCCGCCATGCTGAGGGCCGTGGCCAGCATCACCTCGCCCATGACGGCGGGCTCGACTTTTACCCGCGCCATAGTGCCCACAATCAGGCAGGGGGTGCCCACGTACATGACGATGCGCGAAATAAAATCAGCGGGATAATCAGTGCCGGTTTTGCCCCAGATAAAACCTATCGCAACCGAAATCACGATGGGGGCAAGAATGGCAAATAGCTCGGTCAACATGCGGTTAGTCCTGGTTAATGGCCGTTATCTTAAGCCAAGGGCCGCAGAATTGTCCCCTTTAACCGCCCAGCTTTTGTTTGATCTCCGCAAAACGGCTGCGGCCTAAAGGCAATATTTTCCCCGATGTCAGCTTTACCGAATAACGCCCGCCGGTTTCGATGAGCAGCTCGCTGACCCTGTGCATATTCACCAAATAAGAGCGGTGAATACGCTCGAAATTGGGTGGCAATATGGCGAGTAGCCGCTCAATCGACTTATCGTGCAGGCGCGTCTCATCGCCCAGCACCAGATCGCTGTAGTGGCCATTGGCGATCACATAATCCAGCTTGTCTACTTCAACCAATTTGATGATGCCTGCCTGTTTGATGCTCAGGTAACGCGCGCCGTAGGCGTGCCTGAGGCCGGCATTCAACACGCGATCAAGGCCGCGATTTAAGCGCTCGAGGTCGAAGGGTTTGGGAATAAAATCCAGCACGCCGTATTCAAAGGCGGTAATCGCTCGCTCGGCATAAGCCGACACAACAATGGTATGAAAGCTGGCCGCGCTCAATTCTTTTAACAAATTAAAGCCATCTTCACCGTGCAAATTCAAATCCAGCATGAGTAAATCGATAGGGTTGGTTGCCAAATAATCGCGCGCATCATCCAGGTTATCCAACCACTTAAGCCGCTCAAGCCGCTCGCCCAATATTTCTCGCAAATGCCGCTCCAGGCGTGCAGCGATAACCGGCTCGTCTTCCAGGATCAGAATATTCACGTGATTAAACCTCAAACTCGATAACACTCACCCAGGCATCACCATCCACTCGGCTGCTGAAGCCATAGCGACTTCCAAAAGCTTCTTCCAGACGCGACTCTATGTAGCGCTGACCAAACCCGACGGAGAGTTCTTTGGGCACTTTATTAAGCGCCAAGGGCGATGTCAGTTGCAAACACACCTTGCCGTCTCGTTGAGTGATCACCAATGTAAATTCAGCCGTCTTTGCAAAACGATTATGCGAGAAAGCATTTTCGATTTGCGTGTGAATCACCGCCGGTGGCAACAAGATGCCCTCAGTGCTGCCAGACACCTTCAGGGTATAACTGGCGAGATAGCGAAAGCCCATAATCTCCAGATGCCTTTTGCACAACAGGATTTCATCATCCAGCGAGATGAGCTTTTTGTCCGAATAGGCCACCAGCATGCCCAGTTCTTCTGCGAGCGCCTTGACAAAAGCAGATGCCGAAGCCGGTGCCTGTTCAATCCATTCAATTGCCAAGGTCAGGCTGTTCATCAAAAAATGTGGTTGCAAGTTTTTGCGTAAAAGTTCTGCTTCCATACGCGCTAGCGATAGTGCCTTGATTCGACTCAAGCGCATTTCATCCACCACCCCGATCAACGCCACTATCACCATCACAATAGCAGCCAGAGCAAACCTGTCCTCCAGAAAACTCTCTGGCGAAAACAAAAACAACAGCGTCACTATGGCCATGCCCGGCAAGCCCCACCAAACACCGGGCTTGCGCAAGTGGGCAGCCTTAACCAAGGCAATTAATGCCCAGATAAATGCGATTAAAAACAGCAAAGCCGATTTGGCGTCATAACTCAGGGGCAAAACCCCAGAGGCCAAAAGCACTAACCCGAAAACCCCTGTGCGCAAAAAGTTTCGGTCAAGTTGGTAGTGAATCCAGTAGTAGCCACCCAAAAGCAAACAGGTAAACCAGGTTAAGGCCCACACCATTTGTAGTCGCAACAGGTGAAGGTCATAGGTATAGCCAACAGCAAGGCGCCATTTTTCCACAAGCAGCAAGAACGCCGAAAACAAACAGAGCGCACTGAGTAACTGATAACTTAGCCGCGATTGGTAGCGCCAAAAGAGAATTTGAAAAACCAGAAAGGCCAGCAGCAAACCCCCGAGAAAAAAGCTGGCAGTCAACAGATGTCGCTGGGTGTGGTCATCCGCCGAATCAAAATCCTCAACCGCCAGATAATAAAAAATCGAATGCAGAGGCTTTTGCAGGTGATGGTTGCTCGCGCTGATCAGCAACTGATGCTCACCGGCTCTGGTCAGCGCCTGCGGAACAGACCACACCATATCAACTCGACCGGGAATTTCGGTGGCTCGGCTATCGCCCGGCGTGCCATTCGTACCGATGAACTCGCCATCCCAATAAATCTCGCTTGCCGCCAGCATGGAGAGCTTGAGCAAATACAGCTGTTCATGCGCGCGCTCAGGCAAATACAGTGTGAGACGCACACAAAATGTCTGGCCCTGTGGCAGCTCGTAAAGAGAGACATCTACCCAGGTTCCCTGATCAACCAATGCTGGAGTACAGGCAAGCCCCTGCGCCTGGCGAACTTGTGCGTGGCTGGCGTGAGCTGGATCAGCAGCTGCCGCATCCACAGAAAAAAACGCAAATGTCGTAAACAACAAAGCCTGCACTACAGCGGGGAGGTTCATAGCTAATCCATAAAATAATCTTGGGTCATCCTAGCGCCCCAATCGGCATAGCGAAAGCCGCTTGGTGCTACCTACATGCAGTTGGTGAATTGGCAGAACCTTAGGCGTCGCTCAGCCATTAATCTGGATTTGGACTTAACCCAAAAAGGAAACACACTTAATGAACATTCGCTTGCTAACGACACTGCTAATATTCTTTTCCACCCCCGGCCTCGCCCAGGCAGCAGAGCCCTACACACTCACCGGCCCCCAAGGCGAAACCACCGAGGGGCGGCTTGCGTATATCGAGGTGCCGGAAAATCGCCTTGCCAAAAACAGCCCGAAGATTCGCTTGGGCTTTGTGGTATTACCCGGCAAAAATCCGCATAACAAAGGCGCCAATCCCATTGTGTATTTATCCGGCGGCCCCGGTGGCTCAGCCACCTGGACAGCGCGCGGCCCGCGCTTTCCGTTGTTTATCACCATGACCGACATTGCCGATGTGGTGCTGTTCGATCAGCGAGGCACAGGCCTATCGCGCAATCACCTTACCGATTGCACTTATGAGCACAACATCCCCGACGAACAACCGCTGACCCAAAAGACGTTTCTGCACAATATGACCCAAGCCGCCAGCCACTGCGCGGCCCAGTGGCGCAGTGCAGGGATTGACCTCAACGCCTACAACACACTCGCCAGCGTGGAAGACCTCGAAGCCCTGCGCAACGCATTGGGCGTTAAAAAGATCGATCTCTGGGCGATTTCCTATGGCACCCATCTGGCGCTGGCGATGGCCAAAAAATATCCCGATTCCGTTGGCCGTATGGTATTGGCCAGTGCCGAAGGCCTGGATGAAACCATCAAGCTACCCGCTTATTCTGACGTCCACTTGCAACGCCTTGCCGCTGAAATTGCAGCGGATGAAACGGCCCGGCAAAAATACCCGGATTTGCTCAGGCTGATGCGCGACACACTGGCGAGCTATAACACGGCGCCGGTCGTCATTGATGCAAAAAATCCGCACACAGGTGAAGTGAAAAAACTCAGGATAGGTGCCTTTGATATTCAGTTAATGACGGCTGGCTACATGACCGCTGACCGGGAAGCCATCGCCATGTTGCCCGGATTTTTCCAGCTGCTACAACAGCGCGACCCTGCCAGCATTGGCGCCTTTGTGGGCGACAAATTCCTCGGCATGCGCCAAAGCCTCTGGACGCTCAACCCCATGAGCATGGCCATGGACGCCGCCTCGGGTATCTCTAGCGAACGCTGGCAGCAGGTACAGGCACAAGCGCAAACCAGTATTCTTGGTCGTGCGCACAACCTGCCCTTTCCCGATGTGAATAGCGCGCTTGGCGTCACTGACCTGGACGAAGAATTTCGCGCACCCTTGCGCTCGAATATTCCCACCCTGTTGTTTTCCGGCACCCTGGATGGGCGAACCTTTGTGGAAAGTCACCGTGAAATTGCCAGCAGACTCAACAACTCGGTGTTGATCACGGTCGAGCGCGGCGGCCATAACCTGTTTATGAGCTCACCGCTTATCGCCACGAGCATGAAAGACTTTTTCCAGGGCAAGCCGGTGAAAAACACCACCATCGAACTGGAAAAAATCTCCTTTTTCTAATCCAGGCGCGCTTAACCCAGCGCCTCTTTAAACGCGTCGCGGTAACGCCGCGACAGCGCCAACTCCTCGCCCGTGTGCAAAAACAGCCGATAGTCTCCGGTATCGGTCGGCTGTATATGGCTCACACAGCGCACATTCACAATGGCCGAGCGATGAATGCGCAAGTATTGCCCCGCGGGCAATTCTGCCTCCAGCCGCGCCATGGTCATGCGCATGGGGTACACACTCTCATTCACATGCAGGTTGGCGTAGTTGCCCGAAGCCTCAATCCAGCGAATATCCGCCACCGCCACCAAAAATTCCTTACCCAGTTTTTTTACCAGCAAGCGATCGGGCAAGGGGCGCGATGAGGTTTCGCTCTCGTCGATATAACTGGCCTCGCCCTGCAAGCGGCGCACAATAAATTGGTAGGCGGACACCACCGCCAAAATAATGAAATAACTGGCGGCGTCCTTGCGGTACTCGTAGAGCAGCTCATAACCCCAGTCACCAAAGCGATACTCCCAACCCACCAGCCAATAACACAGCTCGCGGATGGCCACCATGCCCGTCACATGCACCAGCGAAAAGGGCAGCGTGAGCAGCGCGTGAACCAACAACAGGCGCGGCACAGACACCCGCCCCAGCAGCCAGTTGTGCACGCGGAGGATGGGCCAGAAGCACAAAAGGATCATCAGGATGCTGGAGAACTCCCAGCAAAAGGGCTCCCACCAAGCCAGGGTGCCACCGTGGCGGCGGCCCTCCATCAGGCTGGTGGTGGCCAACAGGAATGTGTTCAGCAGCGCCCAGGTGCCAATTAATACGGGCACCCAGATGGCTTGATGCGCAAGAAAGTGAGCCTTAAGGCGGCTTTGCAGTGTTTGGGCAGCGTCCACAGTCAATCCAAAAATGTTTTATTAACCGGCGGCAAAATAGCGCGCCACCGCTTGTCCCTGGCGCCTGCCGCTTATCACAAACTCATGTAAATCAATCACTTGCAGATATCGCTCGCAAAACCAGCCGGGCAAACTAGCAGGCACTTTCTACTGTTAATTCCGCCTGTGAGACCCGCCTATGCCACTACTGCAAACACCGCAAACCCACTGGGCCGACCAACGCCGTCACGAACTCGACTGGCTGCGCGTTCTGGCCTTTGGCCTGCTGATCGCCTACCACCTGGGCATGGCCTATGTGGCCGACTGGGGCTGGCATATCAAAAGCGCCTACCAAAGTGAGGCCTTGCAGTACCTGATGCGCTGGTCCAACCAGTGGCGTATGTCGCTGTTGTTTCTGATCAGCGGGGCAGCGCTATCCTACCAGCTTCATCGCAGCAGTAACTGGCGCCTGCCTGCGCGCCTCTCCCGCCGCCTGCTGGTGCCCCTGGTATTTGGCAGCCTGGTGATTGTTGCACCCCAGTCGTTTGTGGAATCCAAAATGGCGGGCGCAATTCCGGATATGGGCTATCTGGAATTTTGGCGCCACTATGCGGGCTACCCCTGGGGCTTTGGCGACCCCCTGCCCCCGGCCTATGGCCGCTTCGCGGGCGCGAACGTCATCTGGAACCACCTTTGGTACCTCCCCTACCTGCTGGCCTACTGCCTGGTGCTTTGGGCGATCTATCCCTTGCTGTGCCGCCCCTTGGTGGCGCGCGCTGCCAATGCGCTAGCCCAGCGCCTGCCCCTGGCTTTGCTCCTGCTATTGCCCAGCCTGCTGATTTTCGCCATTGGCCAGTGGCTGTGGGCGCGCTTCCCCACTACCCATCTGTTTATTGACGATTGGCACAACCACGCCCGCTACTTCCTGGTTTTTATGCTGGGCTTTGGCCTGGTGCGCAGCCAGCGCCTCTGGCAGGGGCTGGCGCAGTTGCGGCAGCTGTCCCTGGTGTTGGCGGTACTGGCCTACGGCATGGCGAGTTTTTATGTGGAGGGCGGCGAGCTTGGCCACTACCTGCCCTGGCTGGCGGGTATCGAAGGGCCTATTAAGGGGTTTGTCTGGTCTGCCAATCTCTGGCTATGGATTGCGGCGATCCTGGGTTATGCCCAGGCTTGGCTAAACCGCCCCTCGCCGCTGATCCAGTCGGCCAACCGGGCGGTCTATTGCTGGTACATCCTTCACCAAACGCTGATTGTGCTCGGGGTCTACTGGTTGCAAGTCTACGCCCTTGGCCCCCTGTGGGAACCCCTCAGCGTTGCGCTGCTGACCCTGATCGGCTGTGGCCTGGGGTATGAGTTGCTGCGGCGGGTTCCGGGTTTGCGGTTGGCCTTTGGTATCTCGGTGGTCACAAATCAGCCTAAGCGGACTTAGTTCAAAGTATTTAAAAACCCTCGGCATATCCGGCCATTTGGGTATAAGAAAAAAGTCTAACTGTCACACTCACCCGCTAGTATCCGCCAGAGCCGCTCAGGCTCTGGCTTTGCGCGTAAATCCCCGCTTTCTCGGGCTTTTGCCCACACTTTATCCACAGGCAACCCCCAGTTTTCTCTGCTTGCAATACACAGCTCACCGCATTATCTTGTAGGCCATTCGCCAAATGCCCCTATATCTAGGGGTTTTTCCTTTGAGGCCACGATAAGTGCGTACCTGGGACCCAACCCACAGCGCTGCCTCAATTCCAGCGAATCTGCGCGACCGGCCTTAGCAGTCTTTAACGCACGGGAATACGAATCACTAACGCGGAGACGTCCATGTACACAGAAACACAACAGCCCACCAGCACCAACCCGCAGTCACACGAAGGCAACGCCCAGCACACCAACGTCAGCCTCAGCGCCACCGCTCCCGGTCAGCTAAGGGTCATCAAGCGCAACGGCACCGTAGTACCTTTTGACGCCAGCAAAATCGCCGTCGCCATGACCAAGGCCTTTTTGGCCGTTGAAGGCGGCACCGCGGCTGCCTCGACCCGTGTACGCGAAACCGTGGACAACCTCACCAAGCAAATCACCGCCACCTTCAAGCGCCGCATGCCCTCGGGCGGCACTATTCATATTGAAGAGATTCAAGATCAGGTCGAGCTCATCCTGATGCGCGCTGGCGAGCAAAAAATCGCCCGCGACTATGTGCTCTACCGCGAAGAGCACGCCCGCATGCGCGCCGCCAAACGCGCCCTGGGCCAGGAGCCAGATCCAGACTACCCCAGCATTAATGTGATCCGCGCCGATGGCAGCCGCGCACCCCTGGACATCGCCCGTATGCGCACCATCGTCAGCGAAGCCTGTGCCGGGCTCGCCGGTGTGGAAGAAAAAGCCATCCTCGATGAAGCCATGCGCAACCTCTATGACGGTGTAGATGAAAAAGACGTTAACACCTCGCTGGTGATCACCGCCCGTACCCTGGTGGAAAAAGAACCCAACTACACCTACGCCACCGCCCGCCTGCTGCTCGACAAGCTGCGCGCCGAGTCCCTGGGCTTTTTGGGCGTGGCCGATTCAGCCACCCAGTCCGACATGGAGCTTTACTACGCCCGCGCCCTGCCCGTTTACCTGCAAAAAGCCGCCGAGCTGGAGCTGGTCTCGCCCGAGCTACTCAACTTTGACCTGGAAAAACTCGGCAAGGCGCTGATCGCTGACCGCGACCTGCAATTCACCTACCTGGGCCTGCAAACCCTCTACGACCGCTACTTTATCCACAGCGACGGCACCCGCATCGAACTGCCGCAAATCTTCTTTATGCGCGTTGCCATGGGCCTGGCCCTGCAAGAAGACAATCGCGAAGAGCGCGCTATCGAGTTCTACCGCTTGCTCTCGTCCTTCGACTACATGAGTTCAACGCCCACCCTGTTCAACTCAGGCACATTGCGCTCGCAGCTGTCCTCTTGCTACCTCACCACCGTGCCCGACGACCTGCACGGCATCTACGGTGCCATTCAGGACAACGCCATGCTCAGCAAATTTGCCGGCGGCCTGGGTAACGACTGGACCCCGGTGCGCGGCCTGGGCGCCTACATCAAAGGCACCAACGGCAAATCCCAAGGCGTAGTGCCCTTTTTGAAAGTAGCCAACGACACCGCCGTGGCGGTTAACCAGGGCGGCAAGCGCAAGGGCGCTGTGTGCGCCTACCTCGAAACCTGGCATATGGATGTTGAGGAATTTCTTGAGCTGCGCAAAAACACCGGCGACGACCGCCGCCGCACCCACGACATGAACACCGCCAACTGGGTGCCCGACCTGTTTATGAAGCGCGTGTTCGAAGACAAACAATGGACACTCTTCTCGCCCAACGACGTGCCCGACCTGCACGACCTGTACGGCAAAGCCTTTGAAGAGCGCTACGAGCACTACGAGCAGCAGGTTGCCGAAGGCAAAATTAAAGTCTTCAAAACCCTGCGCGCTCTGGACCTGTGGCGCAAAATGCTGGGCATGCTGTTTGAAACCGGCCACCCCTGGATCACCTTTAAAGATCCTTGCAACCTGCGCAGCCCGCAGCAGCACGCCGGTGTGGTGCACTCGTCCAACCTGTGTACCGAAATCACCCTTAACACCAAAGCCGGTGAAGAAATTGCCGTGTGCAACCTGGGCTCCGTTAACCTGGCGCAGCACGTCGTTAACGGCAAGCTGGATCTGGCCAAGCTGGAGCAAACCGTTAAAACCGCGATCCGCATGCTCGATAACGTGATCGACATTAACTACTACGCGGTAGACACCTCCAAGCAATCCAACCTGCGCCACCGTCCTATTGGCCTCGGCATCATGGGCTTTCAGGATGCGCTCTACGAGCAGCGCATTGCCTACAGCTCTGACGATGCCGTGCAGTTTGCCGACACCTCCATGGAAGCCGTGAGCTACTACGCCATTAAAGCCTCCTGCGAACTGGCGCAAGAGCGCGGCAAATACTCCACCTTTGACGGTTCGCTGTGGAGCAAAGGCGTACTGCCCATCGACTCGATTGACATACTCGCCCGCGAGCGCGGCGAGCAATACATCAAAGTGGATCGCAGCAAAACCTTCGATTGGGATAGCCTGCGCGCCGAGGTGCAAACCAAAGGCATGCGCAACTCCAACGTCATGGCCATTGCGCCCACCGCCACCATTTCCAACATCACGGGCGTGACGCAATCTATCGAGCCGACTTACCAAAACCTCTACGTAAAATCCAACCTTTCGGGCGAATTCACCGTAGTAAACCCCTACCTGGTACACGATTTAAAAGATCGCGGCCTGTGGGACAGCGTGATGGTGAACGACCTCAAATACTACGAAGGCTCGGTGCAAAAAATTGATCGTATACCCGACGATATGAAAGCCATTTACGCCACCGCCTTTGAAGTGGAACCCAAGTGGATCGTCGAAGCCGCCAGCCGTCGCCAAAAGTGGATCGACCAGGCCCAAAGCCTCAACCTCTACATCGCCGGCGCCAACGGTAAAAAACTGGACATCACCTACCGCATGGCCTGGTTCAGTGGCTTAAAAACCACCTACTACCTGCGCGCCCTGGCCGCCACCACCACCGAAAAATCCACCATCAATACCGGCGCGCTCAACGCGGTATCCGCCAACGCCAGCAGTGGCATGAGTGCTGCACCGGCGCAGGATTTTTCGGCAGCGGCACCCGTGCCCAAGGCCTGCTCTATCGACAACCCGGACTGCGAGGCTTGCCAATAAGCCCGCCACATAAAAGGCCATGGATGGCCAAATACGCGACCACCCATTCACAGACTTAACAAACGGGAACAGACTTATGCTTAGTTGGGATGATTTCAGCAGCCTCGAAGAAGCCCCCAAAGCCAAACCAACACCGGCCGCGCCAGCACCTGAGCCACAACAGGCCACACGCCAGCCAGAAGCCGCGCCGCAAAAAAATGCCGCGCAACACAACAGCGCCGCACTCGAACAAGCCCGCGCTGCCCTGGCCCAACTCGACCCGGCACCTGGCCTGGAAGAACTGGAAATGGGCGCCGCCCGCATCCAGGTTGACGACAAGCGCATGATCAACTGCCGCGCCGACCTCAACCAACTCGTGCCTTTTAAATACGACTGGGCCTGGCAAAAATACCTCGACGGCTGCTCCAACCACTGGATGCCGCAAGAGGTCAACATGACCGCCGACATCGCCACCTGGAAAAGCAAAGACGGCCTCACCGAAGACGAGCGCCGCATTGTGATGCGCAGCCTCGGCTACTTTTCTACTGCCGACTCGCTGGTGGCCAACAACCTGGTGCTCGCCATTTACCGTTTGATCACCAACCCCGAATGCCGCCAGTACATTCTGCGCCAGGCCTTCGAAGAAGCCATTCACACCCACGCCTACCAATACTGCATCGAATCCCTGGGCATGGACGAAGGCGAAGTGTTCAACATGTACCGCGAACTGCCGAGCGTGGCCAACAAAGCTGCCTGGAGCCTGAAGAACACTCACTCAATTTCCAACCCCACCTTCCAAACCGGCACGCCAGAAACCGACCAGGAATTGCTGCGCAACCTGGTGGCGTTTTACGTGGTAACCGAAGGCATCTTTTTTTACTGCGGCTTTAGCCAAATTCTCAGCATGGGCCGCCGCAACAAAATGACCGGCGTGGCCGAGCAGTTTCAATACATTCTGCGCGACGAATCCATGCACCTGAATTTTGGTATCGACGTGATCAACCAGATCAAACTGGAAAACCCGCACCTGTGGACAGCGGAATTCCAGCGCGAAGTGATCCAAATGATTCTCGAAGGCACCGAACTCGAAATCGCCTACGCGCGCGACTCCATGCCACGCGGCGTGCTGGGCATGAATGCGGCCATGATGGAAGAATACCTGCACTTTATTGCCAACCGCCGCTGTGCGCAGTTGGGCTTGAAAGAGCAGTATCCGGGTGCGCAGAATCCATTCCCGTGGATGAGCGAGATTATGGATTTGCGTAAGGAGAAGAACTTTTTTGAGACGCGGGTTATTGAGTATCAGACGGGTGGGGCTTTGAGCTGGGATTGAACCTCTAAACCACATATTCCGGAGTGAATAAACCTAAACCGCTGTTGAGTTTTGTCAGAGAGTTTTCTGGTGGGGCTTGGTAGCGGTTTTTTAGTTGAGAAAAACAAAGATTGGATTTCATAGAATCAGAAATAGTTGCGTTTCTTCAATATTTAATTCCTGGCCTTCTCTGCGCGTGGGTATTTTACGGCCTCACTGCATTTCAAAAGCCATCCCAGTTTGAACGACTGGTACAGGCACTAATTTTTACCTTACTCGTACAAGCAAATACGTTTCTGTATAAGAAGACGGTTCTATTCGCAGGTGAATTTCTATCTCTCGGAATATGGGATAGAGATATAGAACTCGTCACCTCAGCAATAATGGCGGTACTCTTAGGATTAGTGTTTTCGTACTTCACCAACAATGGAAAGCTTCACGCAATATTTCGCAACATGAAAATCACAAAGGAAAACCCCTATCGTTCAGAGTGGATACATGAATTTATAAATCGTGAAACTCATATTGTGCTACATCTAAATGATGGAAGAAGAATTTGCGGATGGCCCAATGGATGGCCACCCACTTCTGATACAGGGCACTTTGCGTTAAGCGACGCTGCCTGGTGGCCCGCCTCGGAAGATAGCGAAAACAGAGAGCAAGTGTTAAACCAAACAGCAGTCATATTGATAAATGTAAAAGATGTATCGATGGTTGAATTTTTAACAGATAACTCGGAGTGTAAAAATGACAAATAAAGGTTCTGTCCCCCCACCTAGGGTAATGATAAATAACGGCACATCATCCAAAGGTATGAACACCAACCCGTCACCAACCAGTGCGCGACCTGCCCCAACACCTCCACCGCCCCCGGCACCGAAAAAGTGAGGTTTGATTCGACAGATGCACGGAGAGCACATCGAGGCCCGGGCAGATTTTGCTACTGACTACAGCCGCCAGGATGCAGCGATGCTGAATATTCAGAGAGCTTGCGAGGCCGCCATAGACATGGACCAGCATCTTATTCGCTCCCAAAAACTCGAGCTAGCGCACCCCGTGAAAACAAATACCAAAGTAGAGCAAGACCCACGCCATTAGACAGAGGCAATCAAAGAAGAAGTAATTACCATCTAAAATACTGGTCTGTTGGGAGCTATAGGTCAGATCAGCTTTTGTGTCAGCAAAAGTGAAATAACAGTGGAGGAAGATAACCATGCAATATCAAGGCAGTTGCCATTGCGGCAAAATCGCATTTGACGTGGAAGGTGAAATCGAAGGCGCCGTCG
>CBFGWO010000039.1:0-23323 GCA_965652595.1 uncultured Cellvibrio sp.
CCCAGCTCCTCGGCAGCGTAACTTCCCGTCGCAGTAATTCCCTCCGGCAGCGGGTGGGCGCTGTGGCCCAACAAACGAAAACAAAAAGGCAGCTGCCTTTCACACGAACGCGCAACCACGCGCAACACCAGATCAAGCCCCTTGGGCGCCGACAGTCCGCCCAGCAAGGCAATTTTGATAACGCGCGGGAAAGCCATTGGCCATTCCGGATGGGGTTGAACCAAAGGCTCCACGCTTGGATATACAGAACCCACGCGCGCTGCCACATCACGCGAAGGGGCAATAATGCGCTCGGCGCGCTGCATCAAGGGGGCAAAAAGCGCACGCCAGCCTTCGACGTTTTGTGGCCAGCCATCCGCATGGTCGCTATGGGCTTCGTAAATAGGCGCTGAGTCGCCCAGAGGACTGAGATGATAGCGGGGAGCAACCGAAAAATAATCGTGCAGGGTAATATCCAGAGGCAGCGCCAAATTCATTACCAGATCGAGCAGGCGCGGCGACCAGCCATGCACATGATGGAGATGGATACGGCTAAAGCCCAGGGCACCCAGCGCTTCGCGCCAACGATCGGTGTTCTCGTCAAACCCACCCAGCGTCCACACTGGCAAAGTTGGCATTGGAAAGCCCTGCGGCAAGCCCGCCAACTCCACCTGTACCCGCCCTTTGCTCTGGCCGCGCAGTATCAATACACAGGCTTTGCCCGTTAACAAACCCAACAGATCCTGCAAATGCTGCTCGACTCCACCTCCCCAGGCGTGGGAAATAAATAACAAGCGCGGCAGCGGACTCTCAGCAAAAACGTTGAGCGCACGACTAACAAGGGCCAACGTGATGGCATCTCGCAAAGGCGCAAGTGGATCGCGTTGAATAAAATTTTGCACCCTGGAGGCATAGTCGGGATAGCGCTCCGCCAGTTGCGTGCGGGCGCTTTGCATTAGCGCGTGCCGCTCGTCTCCAAAGCTCACTGAACCCTCATGAAAAACAAACACATCCGCCGCCAGCCGATGGGACCAGCCCGCCGCTGACGCGCGCAGACAGAATTCATTTTCCTCGCCATAGCCGCGACCAAAGGCCTGCTCATCAAAGGCGCCGACCAGATCCAAACAGGCGCGGCGAATGTACATGCAAAAGCCCACAGCGGTGGGAATTTCTGCCCAGCGTCCGGCGTTAGCCTCGGCAGCAATTGCATCCATTTCGGCGAGGGTCATGCCATCAGGCAATGAGTTTGTTCCGGCAAGATCAGGATAGGAGCAGATACTGGCGTTATTGGAAAAGGGCGTCACCGTCGCGACTCGCTCAACGGCATAGGCCGTTGACTGCAATCGCTGCACCCAATTATTGGCAACACGGGTGTCACTGTTCAGCAGAATCACATCGCGGTCGGCACAGGCTGCCATACCCCGGTTAACGCTGACAACGAAACCCGCGTTGTGCGTATTGACCAACAACTCGACACGCGGATGCCGCGCTTGCTCCAGACACCAGGCGCTTAACTCAGGTTCGGGGGAGGCATCGTCAATCAGTATTACTCGCGTATCGGCAGGCAAGGCTGAGGCAAGCACCGACTCCAGGCATGCGCGAGTTACCGCAAGATTTCGGTATATGGGGATAACGATATCCACGGGCAAAGGATGGGCAATACTGGCAACCTGGCCCTGGCTTGGTGTTATAGACATCAGCTAGCCTTTAATTGATTGACCGCAAGGTTGTAGTTTTCCTGAGCTTGAGCACCACCGAATCGCGCCAACCCCAAGTGCGGTTTACCGCCCAAAGCTGCTCGCTGCGCTCAGCCAATTCCTTAATCACCTGTTGTTGTTGAAAAATCATGTCCTGCTGTTGCTGTAATCGGAACTCCAGCTGATGAAGCGCGCTTGTATCTGCCAATCCCAACCATTGCCACAGGCGCGCTAAAATACCACGGGCAGGCGACTGAGATGGTGAGGATTTGTCAGGCAAAGGCGAGAGCGGTGGAGGGTTCAGCGGGAAGAAGCTCGTCTGGTGCGGCTGATCTTCATAGCTGCTCCACTCGCAGGTTAAACCCGCAGCCAAGGCCAGGGAAGCAACCAAATCCGGATGATAAAAACGCACATGCTCCGGATCACGCCAAAAGCCAAAGAGCTGTGCGCGAATGGATTCTGGATCGGGAAAGACAACCACCGCCAGCCCATCATCTTCAAGCACACGCGCCAATCCCTTTAGCAGCGATTGAACCTGTGCGACAGGCAAGTGCTCAACGAAGTGGGAGCAGTAAATACCATCAAATTGCTGTTCAGTCGTGTGCAGAAAATCCAGTGCATCAGCTTCGATAAGCTCCAACCCCATGCCTCGACCGTAATCCACCAGTGCAGGATTTCGCTCTACGCCTACCGCTGCGATGGACTCGTCCTGTAACAAACCCAGGAAAATCCCCACACCTGCGCCCATGTCCAGAACACGGCGGCATCCGTGAAAGTGGCGCACATCCTGCTCTTGAAACAAACACAGCAAAGGATGATCCCGCTGACTGAATTCGTAGAGGCTGTAATCGTAGCTATCGGCTGCCACAGGGGAAAATTCTTGCGATAGACCAGCCAAACAAGCGTGAACAGCATCAACATGCCGAGCAGACTCAGGAGCCAACTCGCGCAAAACGCCAGAGGAATCACACACCAATAACGATTTACTCAAAGCATCCTGCAAGCAGGCTCGTCCGGACACATCCAAAGGCTCGGCAACCGCACCCTCAGGAATAACCCATATCACCGGAACACCCAAGAGATGACACACACGGGGCAAATCGAGGGTGCATCCATATAACCCGACCAGCACTAGCGCCGCGTAGTGTGACTGCATCAGTTCTTGCGCCACCAGTCTATTCAACGCTTGCTGCCGAAAGCCTCCAATAAGCGCTTTAGCTGACGCCTGCACGCCTAAAGACTTTTCATCAATTTTCCACGCCGTTAAGTAATCCTCACGCGGTTCGTCAAAAAATGTGTAGCTAAATGATCGAACCGTCCAGGCATCCGAAAACGCCAGATCGGTTGAGCCGTCGGTGAGTAATAGCAATTTTTCGCTCATGAAACCAGGCACCCCTAGAGCACATCGGCAAAGCCGGGCCGCACTCGTTCAAAAAAGGCGTAGCCCACGAAAAAGATCACCAAGGCAATGGTCAACGCCAACAAGGAATCTGCAAGCCCAGGTAATTGGCCGAGCACCACAAGATCTCTCAAGGCTTCGATATGGAAGGTCAAGGGATTAATCTTCATCGCCGTTGCGAATGCTTCCGGCACCGCCGATAGCGGATAGAAAACCGGGCTCAGAAAGATCAACGCCGTGGCAAGAAAATTGGCCACATAGCCCAAATCGCGCACATAGACGCCCAAGCCAGCAAAAAGCCAGGCAAAGCCCATAATCATTAGTAAAAGGCATAACAGCCAGAGCGGCAGCAGGAGCAAGGTTAGGGTCAAGCCTTTTCCAACCACCAACACAAACACCAACAACACCAGAAAGGCGATAACAAAATGAAAGGCGCTGGTAAAGCTGGCTATCCACGCGAGCACATCCAGAGGAAAAACCACCTTTTTTACATAGTTGGCGTTATCCAGAATCAATCGCGGTGCGCGGGTCAGTATCTCGGCAAAAAAACCGTGCACAATAATTCCGCAAAAGAGCAAAGCGGCAAAATTTTCGTCGACACCATTGGACTGCGGCCAACGCGCTTGAAAAATCACGCCAAAAACAAAGGTGTAAACACCCAGCAATAATATTGGCGTCAGCAAGGACCACAAAATACCCAACCAGGATCCGCGATAGCGCCCTAAAATTTCCCGCTGGGTCATCACCAACACCAGATGACGATGCCGCCAGAGATTGCCAAAAGCGTTCAGGCTCATACGTCAACCCTCATGGCGCGCTCGGCAATTTCACACCCATGCACAGGAACACCTACCAATCCATGCACTGTATGCCCGGCAACTACCGTAAACAACAAGGCATCATGGCGCCAGCAATGCTGAATATGTTCTTCCTGGCTACCCGAGGCTATAGCCACCGAAATCAGGTACTCGCCCGCAGGCAAGTAAGGAAAGCTGACATCAAATATTGCTCGATAAGCTTTACCCGATCTGACAGAAATAGGGGTGTCCTGGTGAAACAGCACATTGTTTTCACCAAACAGAACCTGGCCCTGCCGATTTTTTACCAAAAACCCCACAATCAACGCTTCGAGAGAGTCCAATGCACTGAACTCAATGCAGATTCTTTGGCGGGTTCCTCCAAGAGTCCAGGCCAAGGGGCGGCCTTGCAGATCCTCAAGGTAAACTTCCTGAACAAGAATTTTGCCTGTACCGAACTCGGCACCATCCGGATCAAAGCGAAAAATCTGCAGGTCGTTGCGCAAATTGGAGTGCAGCAATAAATCGGCACGCGCATCAATCCAGTCGCGCTCTACCAGTTCATGATGCGCCGTTTCAAGTTGCCGCCCTTCACGCACATCCACTGCCTGTTGTTCGGCGTAAATATGCTCAAGGTAAGCCTCAGTCACACTGCGCGCATCGCCCATCAAACGCAACTGACCGCGATCCAGCCAGATACACCGCTCACACAAGCGCGTCACTGCTGCCGTTTCGTGGCTGACAAAAATCAACGAACCGCGCTTTTTAAAATCTTCGAGAAAGCGAATACATTTTTGCGCGAAGAGCGCATCGCCCACCGCAAGGGCTTCGTCGATAATCAGGATATCCGCGTCCACATGAGCAATAACGGCAAACGCCAGACGCACGAACATGCCACTGGAATAGTGCTTAACCGGTTGATCGATAAACTCGCCAATACCCGAAAAAGCAACTATGGCGTCCATGCGCGATTCAATGGCCTGCGCCGAAAGGCCATAGATGGCGCCATTGAGCAATACATTCTCGCGACCAGTAAATTCAGGATTAAAGCCGGCACCCAACTCCAGCAGGGCGGCTATCCGGCCCTGAACCTTGATTGAACCACTCGTCGGTGCCAGGGTGCCGCAAATAATCTGTAGCAAAGTAGACTTGCCCGACCCATTGCGACCAATAATTCCCAGGGTTTCGCCGGGCTCAAGAGAAAAACTCAATTCCTGCAACGCCCAGAAGTCCCTTTTACGACGACGTGCAGTCTTAAAAAAGTAACCGAGCAGCCGATGATGGGGCTGCTCGTACAATTCGTAGCATTTGCTAACTTTGTCTACGCTAAGGGATGCGAGAGTTTCGTTCATATCACTCGACAACGAAAAATACTTCCACATCCATCAGCTAAACGTGCTTGATCGGGAATTTTTCGCATGGCTATTTTTGATAGAGCCACCATTTGCCATCGACTTTTATCCATACTCTCTCAATGGGGCGGGTATTTTCCAGTTTGAACCGGGGGAGGCTATAGCTAATATCGGTGACCACCTCACAACGATCTTCCTCACAAGTCACAGATTTCACCTTACCATCCGTCCAGTTAGCCGCCCCTGCTAGTGAGCGTTTAAAAACATTGAAGTCCCGACTGGCTCGATAGGCCGGAGAGGTATACATCCAGGCCTTTTGAAAATCTTTCTTGACCAGCTCATCGACCCATTGCTGAGCCAAATCAGTGACAATTTCTTCATCCGTTTTTCCCGGCGAGTAGGTTTTGCAACCACAGAGCAATACCACCAGTGAAATAGCCAACAATCTCATAACAATTCCTCTACAAGTTTAATCAATAGTATCCGGCTGAGATGATCCAAGATTTTCGGAGTAATTAATAAGTTTTAACCCTTGCATACGCTCCTGCATTTCCCGAGTCACATCGCGAAAGTCCTGCTCAGAAGCAATAACGCGGGGAGTGATCATCACCAGCAATTCTGTCCGATTTTTGGTATTGGTTGTGCGCCCAAAAAAGTTGCCCACAATGGGTAAATTACTCAGGAAAGGTACGCCAACCCTCCCCTTGCCTGCGTTTTCACGAATCAATCCGCCCAACACCGCAGCCTCACCGGAGCGCACAGCAACGCGGGTACTAATATCCCTTTTCAAAAAGGGCCGCTGTCCCGTTGCAGGTTCAGGATCGCCTACATCGGTGATGGATTGCTTGACAAGCATGGTCACCATACCGCCAGCATTTACTGAAGGTGTTACGTCAAGCACAACGCCCGTATCCCGGTAAGTGATAGAAGTACTGGAAACACCACCATCAGTCACCGTGCGACCCGACTGCACCGGCTGCTCATTACCCACTTGGATACTCGCCTGATGGTTATCCAGTACTGTCACCGACGGCGTTGAAATAATATTTACCAGAGATTTGTCCGCTAATGCGTTAATAACTGTGCGCAGCTCGCCCGCCTTGAACACGGAATAGGCTAGTCCTGCCATCGCATTGCTTGGGTTCTCACTGGTCACCTGCGTGCCAGGCACACTTAAGGCACCCTTCCCAGACCAGCCGCTGCCGTAGCTGTTGTTCAAATACCACGCAAGACCGTAACTCAACTCTTCCGACAAGGTGATCTCTAAGATGCTGGCCTCGATAGAGACTTGCGTAGGCAAAATATCCAACTGCTGCAGGGCACGAACCATACGTTGGTACTCGCTACCCGAGGCGTAAATAAGCAAAGAGTTATTTTCTTCATCCGCCACGACACGCACTTCGCCGAGATTGAAGCTTGTGGTGCCTTCGGTATTGCTGGATCGATTGTTGCTGGCAGTTCCCGCTTTAGCAGACTGCGCGCCCGGCGCCCCCTCGCCAACCCTCGCCGGGGTCATACCCGGCGCCACGCCTGTGGTACCGGCACCACTCGAACCACCACCGCCAGCGCCCCCGAACACACTACTCATCAAACGTGCCAAATGACTTGCGGAAGTATTCTGTACCGAGTACACAAACAACCTGCGTCCATTTAAATCATCAGGCGCCTGATCTATACGATCCAGCCATTCGCGCACTTTTTCCAAGTAGTGCTCGCGCGGTGTAATAATCATCAGGCTATTTAAACGCTCCATGGGCACTATACGCACCAGATGAGACACACTGCTGTCCTCGCCCAAAGCGGTTTCAAGCATCGCTCTTAAGGCAACTTGGGCTTCGGCAGGAGAACTTTCTTTAAGCGGGAAAAGCCCCACCGACATCCCCTTGAGCATATCCACGTCAAAAGTAGCCACTATGTCCAACCAACCATCCAGTTGATTGCGGCGGCCCGCCAACACCAACAAATTTCGCACAGAGTCTATGCGAACAAATGCTTTTTCATCGGCAACCGGTCGGAGAATTTCAGCCATCTCGTTAGCGCCGATATAATTCAATGGCACTATGACATTGGCGTAGCCAGCACCCTGACTGGCGGGATGTGAAAATTCGGGGCGCAACTGCGCCATAGCTGCTGAACCGCTCACGATGTAGCGATCCTGCTTATCCCGCACCATATAGGCGTTATTGGCCTGCAACAAAGACTCAAGAATCACCAGCAACTGATCGCGCGGCACCGGAGTACGGGTGCGCAATGTGACCTCGCCACCTATGGGATGTTCAATGATGTAATCCAATTCGAGGATATCACCCAACACTGCATGCACCACTTCAAGCAAGGGTGCCTGCTCAAAATTCAAGGCCACTGCCTCACCGGTAATTTCTACGGCTGCACGACGCGGAGGCATACGCACCATCTGATCGTTGCCCGGCAGCAACTGTGGCGCAGGGCGCTCCAGTTCCAGCGATTCTGAAGATGGCGCCTCTGGTACCGGTGCTTGAGTAACGGGTGTACTGGCGTCAGATTGTTTATCCAGGTGGCCACATCCAGCAAGGGCAATGGCGAGCATCAGACCGTAGGACAGGTTAGATTTCATAAGCTTCTCGAGTGGGATCAAATTACTGACCGGATTGCGGTTCGGCAGCGGGCGCGGGTCGAGTTCTGGACGGAGACGCGGCAGTGTACTTAGCAGGTAAGGCATGTTCAAGCTGCAGGACTCGCTGCCTACCATCTGGGCGAACAAAAACTACGCCGTCTTTGTTCAGCTCTTTCAGCATCCAACCAAACAAGCTTTCATTTAACCTAACACGCGAGCGCTTGCTTTTTATGGAAACCATAACGCCCGAGCTTTCGCCTGCCGAATAAATGCCCTCCAGCTTTACCTGATCAAATTCATCGCGACGACTCGGGCTTGGAGCTTCGTCGGCAACTTCTTGTCTTTCCACATAAGGGCGACGCGATGGCCAGAACAGCGGGCGTGTCGCCAAGGAATAGGTCGCTAACTGAGCTTCAACTGAGCTCCCCGAATCCTCTCCTACCTCACCATCTGTAGGCAATTTCTCTGAAGCAAAAAGCAACTGAGAAGAAAGCTCTCGCTCCTCTATGCGCAACGCTAAAGGCAGGATCGCACTGGGATCGGGGCTCAAAGTAGGGGACGGAGGTAAACGCCAGGCCCAAACCGCGCCCACCAAGAGCAATAGACACAAACAAAGCGTCAAACCCGCCGCCACCAGGCGCGCCCAACCTTCGGGACTGAGATTATGTAAAAAGTCTTTCATGGGCCCAGCCTTAGCGCCACCAAGCGCAGACGCACATTCACCAACTGCTGCTCGTCACCTCGACGACGAGAGCGAACCGGTTGCAGGCTTACCGATTCCAAAATCACTAGAGGGCGCACCTCCTCCAACGCCAGCAGTCCGCCTTCCAGCGCCTCCATGGATCCACTGGCTGTTAAATCCAGCTGAATACGGGTAAACAAGCGATCGATTTGAGGCGGCAAAATCTGGCTACCGGCAACGCTCAAACCAGCAGCCTCCAGCGCTGCACGCACCTGCTGTTGTAATTGGGCGCCGGTTGCTGCGGGGTCCTGGGTCATGGGGTAAGTCAAACCGGCCAATTCCTCGCGCACACTATCGTTCGCATCTCGCAGCGCGGCTTCACTCGCCACCAGCCCTTTGAGACGCGCTATACGCGGAATCAAATCATAAGATTCCTGATGGTAGGCTCGGTATTGTCCCCAAAAATGGGCCGCCAACCACAGCCAAACCAATAGCACTAGCCCCAAGGTAACCAAAGGAATCCACTGCACCAGCGTCAGGCGGGGAAGTTTTATCATGGCTTTTCCTCCGCCTGGGCCAGACGCACGTCCAAAACAAAGCGCTCCTGGTTCGAGCGAGGATCGCGCCTTATAGCGGAGGGCGCACGTACCTCAAGATAACCAGGCTGATCGGAAAGCAACTGCATAAGATCGGCCGCATTGTCCGCCATGCCATCAAGACGCAGCCGATCTCCTTTGAGTTCAAGTCCGGTTAGCCACACCTGATCATTCAACAAATAGGTGAGGCGCAACAATTCGGCATAGGGGTCGCCCGCAGCGTCCGTCAATCGCTGAATTTCCTGCACACGCTCGTTATTCTGGGCCAGCTGATTGCGTAAGCGCACCGCCTCCGCCGAGGCATCTTGGGCCTGGCGCAACTCCTCGCGATAGAAGTCGGTCTGAATACTGCGTAGGACCACAGGAGTCACCATCAACACAAGACTGATCACCACCCCATAACCAAACCAGGCAAAGAGTCGCTGTAAACGCCTTGCATAGCGATGCTCGCGGGCCGCTTCACCAAAGCCCGGCACTTGAATATAAAGGTCATCAACACAAGCCCACACCTCCCGCTTTGCGGCCGTATCAACATCCAAAAAGCGGTGCAAGTAAGCCATTACGCCGCTACGCGAAACCAGCACAACACAAATGCGCAATACGCCGTCTAAGCGATTGACAATCCGCCAACCGTAGCAGCTGTCCTCTGGCGGATAGGGGCTCTTGGCGCGCACTTCCAGCTCCAGCGCCGACTCAAGTTCAGCCTCAGCCCGCTCTGGTAAATTCAGCCAAAATGCCAACACCAACTCATCTGGCAACTGCTGTGCTTCTGCCAGGACTGGCGACCCTAAAAAGCGCCCCACCACCTTGGGTGCAGTGTTTTCGGTCGACTCAGTGGAGACTTGGGGAGGCCAAACATTAACCGGCTCATCCAACCAGACTCGCAGACGTGAATCCTGGCGCCACAAGAGCTCTTTCCAGGCCATACGCCATAGCCCGCCAAGGGATCGCAGGTCGTAACCAAATAGCACCCACTGGTGACTATCAATTTTCATCTAGACCTCAGTCATCAAATTCAATACTCGCCACCATCACGACAGGTTCAGCGCGTAAAAATTGCCAGGGCAAACCGTCGCGGCCGGAGCGGTTGGTATCTACCCAGCGGCGATAGAGCAGCGCTTTACCATCCGGTAATGCCAGGCGCACATCTACCCGCATGACGCTGCTCGCCGACGGGGATACATGCTCCGGCGTCAAACCAGGGTAACCCTGGGTAACAGCAAATGGATTCTGTTCTCGCTCACCCAGAAACCCCCGCACCAGAGCTTCGTCGCCACGGGCCAGCACCTTGATCACCGATGCCGCTGCCGACATCAGGCTGACGCCGCCCGAGCCACCACCGTAGGCATGCACGCTGGGTCGAATTTTTTCGAGCAGCTCACGCGTTATGCCTGGCACAAGCAACAGATCCTCTACAACCAAAAAGCGCCCGCTGCGTCTGGAAGCTTCTGTGTCCTGGGGAGGCAGCTTCCACAACATCAGCTGTGCCACCAGCTCACGGGCCTCAGCCTCGGGAAGGCCAGCCGCGAACTGAAACAAATCCAGCCACAGGGCTTCGCTGGCGGCGTTGATGTCAATTAACCCTTCCGCAGGTTGCGACCTCACTATCACATCTCGGTCTGCCAATTGGTAACGACGAGTTACCCGTACCCCAGGAATAAACTCACCATAGCGCTGCATATCCAGGCGATCGCGCAAAAACAGTCTCACCGCTCCATCGCCCAGGGCCGCCGCCTGGAGATCCCGAGACTGCATCTGGGCCAGCTGCATGTCCGTTCTCGCGATGGCCAGTATACCGGCCGCCATCAACGCCAAAGCCGCTATCATCCACACCAGCAGCGCCAGGGCAAGCCCGCGCTGCCGAAATCTAGAGGCCAGACACTGATGCATCGTTCAGCCTCACAATCAAGTCCGGCCAGTGGCGCCCCTCCACCATCAGGGTCAGGCGAAGGCTGTCTGGCAGTGCGGGCTGCCCCTGCCAATTTTCTACCCACTCCCCGCCAGGCTCGGCGCGATAGGCCAGTGAAAAGCTCTCGACCTCTTCAGCAATCACCAAGGGCTGCAAATTACTCTCATCCACAGGATGCGAATCCACATAAGGTGCCATGGTCAGCAATAAGTCGCCGTCCTGCGCACGCAAGCCAAATACGGTCATGCCGCCCAGGTGGCGCGACACGCTGAAGGGCGCTACCCACACCAGACTCTGGCTGTCGCCAAAAAAATACAGGCCAAAGGTGTGCCGAGTGGAGAAGGGTAGAGGCTGAGCATCCACCAGGGTGCGGCGCAGCAGTCCACTCACCTGGCGCAAGGACTGGGTGCGCTCAGACACAGTCTCCAAAGTCGTTTGTGTTCGCCCAAAGGTCCGCAGTGCTGCCAAGGTGCCCAGCACAATCATGGAGAGAATGCTGATGGCTACCACCACTTCGACCAGGGTAAAACCCCGTGTAGACTCAGGGTTCATCGGGAGTCAATCCGGCAACCAGGGTGTGGAGGTCATAGTGGCGAGGATTCTCATCACCCCAGCTGACGCGAATATGGAGGTTCATCAGCCGCGCGGGCGGAGGCTCCAATTCATGCGGAACCTGACTCGCGCTAACTTGCCAACGGTAAAGCTCATTCACCTCGCCCTGTAACTCCAACCCTGAATCGGGCACCACCGCATACTCCGCCAACAGGGACTCAGCAATATTGACCGCGTAGGCGTATTGCTCGGCGGTTCTCACACTGCGGGAAGATCCTCCCACCGATTGGTATAGAACACCCAGCGAGAGCCCCATAATGGCAATCGCCACTATCATCTCCAGTAGCGAAAAACCCCTTTGAGATGCGAAGCCACTGTTGGCGACAGCACCGCTTTGGGTTTTTGTATTGCATTCGCCCATCAAGGATTCAACCCGGCCAATGGCTGCTGCTTCACACTGCCCATCAGCCAATCAATTTCCAGAGTCACACCCGCACCAGAGGGTCTGATGACTTCAATACTGCCCCCACTGGCACTGCCGTCCGGATAAAACCGCACCACGCCCTGACCTGTTGCCTGGCTCAGTTCCTGCGCCGCCACCATCGAAAACCGCAGAGCCTCCGGAAGCGACTTCCATTCCTGCTCAGTCAGTCGGTAGCGGCGGGCGTCCGGCTCCAGAATCAAATCCACTGGCGCACCCCGCTGTATCGCCTTGTAGCGCGCCGCCGCCAGGCCGGATACCAAATCGCCAACAGCAGATCTGTAGGTCATGCTGTCATGCAGACGCGCCGCAATAGGGGCTGCCAAACCCACCAGTAGGGCGGCTATGGCAAGTGCCACCATCAGCTCCAATAACGAAAAGCCAGCCACCAAGGGCCGGCCTTTACTCTGGAGCCGAAGATTAATCACAGGAGTTAATCCCAGTTACCCACGTCGGCGTTTTCACCCTCGCCACCCTGGGCGCCATCGGCACCTAAAGAGTAAATATCGATCTCATTGCGCTCACCGGGTGAGCGGTAGAGATAGGCGCGATTCCAGGGGTCTTGCGGGATACTGTTGCCGCGCAGATAGGGGCCATTCCAGCCAACCAGGCTACCCGGCTGACTCATCAGCGCCTCCAGGCCTTCCTCGGATGAGGGAAAGCGGCCCACATCCAGCTTGAAGACTTCCAATGCCTGTTCAAAATCGCGAATCTGCACCTTGGCGGTTCTGGTTTTCGCGCCACCCAGCTGATTGAGCACTCTGGGACCCACCAAGCCCGCCAGCAAACCAATAATGGCGAGGACCACCAATAGCTCTACCAAAGTAAAGCCTGCACGTTTTTTGTAAGCTGATTTCATTAACACAACTAACCCCTAAGTTAAGTTGACTCTGGCCCTTAGGCGGCCAGATCGTTTACCGAAAGAATGCCCATAAGAATGGCAATAATAATTACCCCAATCACCGCCGCCATGCTCAAAATCAGCACCGGTTCCAGCAGCGTCAGGGCGCGTTTTACTTCGGCTTGAACCTCTCCATCATACACGCTCGCCAATTCCAGCATCATGTTGTCGAGACTGCCTGACTCCTCGCCCACCCGCACCATCTGAATCACCATCGGCGAAAAGACTCCTGCCTCTGCCAATGCCGTTGAAATACGCCCGCCCTGCTTAACCTTGGGCGCCAGCCCTTCAAAAGACTGACGCACCTGGTGATTGTCGAGGGTCTCCAGGGCAATAGACAAAGACTGGAGCAAAGACACCCCGTTACCAACCAGGGTTCCCAGGGTGCGCGAGAATCGCGCCACCTCGTATTTGAAAACCACCCCACCCAGGCCAGGCAACTTCAAAAGCCGCTGATCCCACCAGATTTTGCCTGCTGGCGTCTTCAGCCACCGGCGGGCCAGCACCACAGCGGCAATCACCGCCATTAGCAACAACCACCCCCAGGACTTAAGAAACTCCCCCGCCCAGATCACGCCCTGAGTGAGCACCGGCAAGGCATCCCCCATATCGGCAAACAACGCCTCAAACTGCGGCACCACGAAGCCCAACATCAGGATCACCGACAGACAGGCAACAACCGCCAGAATGGCGGGATAAATCAGCGCCGAAACCACACTCGCCCTAACGGCTTTGGCCCGCTCGAGATATTCCGCCAGACGCGCCAACACCTCCGCCAAACTGCCGCTGGCCTCGCCCGAGCGCACCATATTCACGTAAAAACTGCCGAATATCGCTGGCTGGGCCTGCATGGCCTGACTCAAACCCTTACCACCCTTTACTGTTTTAAGCAGATCCTCCAGCAGGATTTTCATGCCCGGATGGACACTCATATCGATCAACACTTTGATGGCTCGATCAAGCGGTAAGCCAGCTCTCAGCATCACAGCCAACTCTTTGGTGAAAGCCAGTATCTGATCGCGACTGGGCGGCTTGGCGCCCTTGGCTGATGAAGAAACCACTTCATTGCCTGTGGCGGGATGCAGCTGAATCAGGGTTAGCCCCTGGGCACGCAGCTGGCGAGATGCGCCCTCGAGGGAGTCTGCCGTGGCCTGGCCTTGGGTAATGGAGCCATCGCGTCTGGCCGCCTTGTAATAAAACTCCGCCATCTACGCCTCGCTCTGATCCTGAGTCACACGCAGCAACTCTTCCAGGGAGGTGTCACCCGAGGCCACCTTGCGCAGGCCATCCTCATAAAGGGTGTACATACCCTGCTGACGCGCCAGCGTGTGCAAGCCTGTCGCATCCGCCCCGTCGAGTATTGCGCGGGTCATGGTTGCATCCATCGCAAAAAGCTCATGGATAGCAGTTCGACCGCGATAGCCGGTGTTTTTGCACTCAGCACAACCCTGGGCGGTAAAAATGTGGTTTTGTCCAGGAGACAGGAAGGGCTGCAACCCCGCTTCCTCGATAGCCTTGGGAGTCAACTCAATTGACTGGCGGCACGCCTTGCACAGGCGACGCACCAAGCGCTGTGCCAGTACCCCGTTGACCGACGATGTAATCAAATAGCGCTCTATACCCATATCTTCCAAACGGGTAATAGCGCCAGCGGCCGTGTTGGTGTGCAAGGTGGATAGCACCAGGTGGCCGGTAAGAGCGGACTGCACGGCAATCTGCGCCGTTTCTCCGTCGCGCATTTCGCCGATCATGATGATGTCCGGGTCCTGACGCAAAATCGCGCGTAGCGCCCGGGCAAAATTGAGCTCAATTTGCGGCTGCACCTGAATCTGGTTGACACCATCCAGCTGGTATTCCACTGGGTCTTCAACCGTAATAATTTTCAGTGCCTGGGCATCCAGAGTCGCCAGGGATGCATAAAGGGTGGTGGTTTTACCCGAGCCCGTTGGCCCGGTTAACAGCAGCACGCCGTGGGGGCGATGCAGCAGCTCCTTGTAACGCCGCAGCGTATCCTCGGCAAAACCCATGCTCTCCAGGCTCAGCTGAATGCTTTCGCGATCCAACACCCGCATCACAATACTTTCACCATGCACAGTGGGCACTGTCGATACCCGCAAATCCAGCTCGTGGCCTTTCACGCGGGTCATGATGCGACCGTCCTGCGGCAGACGTCTTTCGGCGATATTCATTTGCGCCAGCAACTTCAGGCGTGAGGCGATAGCGGGCGCCAAACTGGGCGCAGGCGGATCAGGCATATCCTGAATCACGCCGTCCACCCGGTAGCGCAGGTGCAAGCCATCATCAAATGGCTCTATATGGATATCAGAGGCACCCAGGTCCAGGGCGCGGTGGATTATCTGGTTCACCAGGCGAATAACCGGCGCCTCGCTTGCCAAATCCTTAAGATGCTCAACAAACTCCTGATCACCCGCGAATGATTCTTCTGCGTCTCCCGAGGTAGAGTCTTCCTCGCCAGCCTCCTGATATTTGCGCAAGGCAGCGGCAATATCCGCTTCCAAGCCGAGCGCCATCTCTACTTTTTTGCTACTGGCTAAACCCAGGGCCTTGACCAGAAATGGATCTTGCGGAACCAGTGCGGCACACCTGATTAGAGATTCGTTCGCTACTATGGGTACAAGGTGGTTGTTAAGCAAAAAATCGAGCGGCAGACCCTGTAAAGGCAGAGGCTCTTCAGGGTAATCGGCGGCCGTAACCAGTGGGATACGCAATAAATAAGATAGGGCCTGGGCGATGTCTGACTCAGATACCAAGCCCAGGCGCACCATGACCTGCCCAAACAGGCCACCCATCTCCTGCTGGGCCATAAGTGCCCGCTCAAGATCGCGGTTGCTGATTTTGTTCTGCTGAACCAAGTATTCGCCGAGCATCATGGTGGCCTTTCTCACGCGGGGATAAAAGCAAGTGCGCCGGGCATAATACCCGGCGCAGGCGCTGGAACCAATGACTTTAGGGGAAGGAATTAGTTCTTGATCAGAAAGCCTTCAGGCGCAAAGGTAAAGCCAAACTTGGCTTCACGCGCCTGATCGCGACAATAATCGTCCGGGTAGCGAGCGACATAGTCTCGAATCGCCTCCAGCGGCCCCTCGCCCCAACCCGGCAACACCGGGTTGCCGTTGATGTTGCCATCTTCAACAATCAGGTAATCTCCCGGCTGAGTTAGTGGACGCAGCAACTCCATCTCCGCCAGCACATGCTCTTTGCGATGATCGCTATCAAGGATAAAAAACACCGGCCCTGGGAAGTTCTCACGCAAGCCTGCAATGGCCCGTGCGACCGAAGGGCTGGTTGAAGAGGCAGTCATTAATTGGATGCCGGGATCAGCAAATACCTGCGGGTAAACTTCTTCGTGTGAAATATCAACTGAGAAAACGCGACAGGCCGGGTTTATTGCCCGGCCAGTCACACTGAAAAAGAGCGCCGAGCCGCCGTAGCGAGTGCCAAACTCGATAATCAGCGAGGGCGTGAGCTCGGCAAGAATTTCCTGGTAGTTCCACATGTCCGCAACAGACTTAAAACAGGGAACACCCAGGAATTTCACGCCCACCCAGACTTCGGTGTCGTAGTACCATCGATGGTAGTCGTTCGCGCTAGCAGCCAATGAACTCAAGGCTTTTTCGTCCATTGCATTTAGTTTTCAGTTGGCTCGGAGGTTCTGGCCTTATCCAGGCCCAAGTCGTTTTCACTGCGAATTTTTGCCAAAGCTTCGCGATTAACTTTTACATCGGGATTGGATCGCGTGTCAGTGACAAGCTGATCACGAATCTGGCCTGCCGATCTGGCTTTCAGGCTATTGATAATCTCCTGCTTAACCGCATCAAAGCTTTTGGTCTTAGCAGGAAACTTTTCGTTAAGCTTGATGATGTGGTAGCCAAACTGGGTTTTAACCGGCTCGCTCAACTGTCCGACTTTGGATAGGGCAAAAGCAGCGTCCGCAAAAGGCTTAACCATCTTTTTTCGATCAAAGCGCCCTAAATTGCCTGCGCGTGTTGCACTACCCTTGTCATCCGAGTGGCTTCTGGCGATCACATCAAAGCCCTCACCTTTAAGCAGCTTTTCTCTCAGGCTTTTCGCTAAAGCCAGCGCTTCTTCATCGCTACGCTGCTCCGTAGAAATAAGCACATGGGATGCGTCAACCATCTCTTCGGTTTTGAATTTATCTTTTTCTGCCAAATAGGTTTCCTTTGCCAGCCCATCCCAATCAAATTTTTCCTGGGCTCGGGCAATAGCACCTTCCTGCGCGGCCTGTACCAGCCGGCGATTGCGCTCAAAATTGAGTTCCCAATCCATTTGCTCCTTATCTACCTCAGCCCCCAACTGCTCGGCTTTTTGCGACAGGACCCTGATGATGTAGATATTTTGAATCATCGCCATCATCCGGTCCTCACTCGCCAAAACGGCGCGCTTTTCTGACTCTGGCAGCATCATCCGCAGGTAGCGATCCAAATCGTCACGAGTGACCGTCAAATCACCATCCAATAACAAAACGTCATCTTGCAGTTGCGGCTCGGCAGAAACATAACCCGCCGCCACCATCAACACACCCAGCAGCAGTAACTTGATTTTTTGCATTTTTACCCCCGAAAAAAAAGCGTGGGCGCATCTTAGCGCCCACGCCTTTTTGATTTCAAGCAATTAAACCAAATCAGTCCACACTACCGGAAGGCCTGTGCTGAATATAGGCATTACAGTTAGGTGTATCCCGGTTAATAATACAGTTGAACTGTGGATTAGTTGGATCGAAAACGTTTCTCAGGTTAACGTAGTACTGGGTATTGGTATCCAGCTCACAACGTCCACGGCCAGAGCCTTGAATCCAGCTAATGGATTGGGCACCAGAGCCGCGACGGAAACAATAATTGGAGACAGGTGCGCCACCAGGGCAGCTGGAAATCCAGAACTCGCGAGTAACGTGAGAGGTCCAGCTTTGTGGCCCAGCGTTCATACCACCACTAGCCCCGTTGCGAGAACCCGTGGTTACCGGGAAAGATGCCACTGTGCCGTTCCCCAACAAATCAAACATCATAGATCCAGTATATTGAAACCAGGAGAAAGGCGGGCTAACCAGTTGGGTTCCACTAGGTACAGTACAATTGCCGACAGAGCTAACAGAAGAACTGACACTGCTAGCCGAAGAGCTGACGCTGCTAGCCGAAGAGCTGACGCTGCTGGACGAGCTGCTGGAAGAAACCGTGCCACCAGAAGAACTGGAGCTACCGTTCTCAGAAACATTCGCAATGGTCACATTACCATTGTCCAGGGTAAGCAAACCCGAAAACTCAAAAGTCTGAGTGCCACCACCAGACATATTTAGGGTGAGGGTGGCAGCCGATGCACTGGTTGCACAAACGGCGCAAGCCAGAGCAGAAAGCGCAAGTAATTTTTTCATAGAAAACCTCGGATTTTGTATAACTCATCATTTCATTATTAACGGACTTTTGGCGGTCACGCATAGACAACCAACACCAGCAATAATTGCGCCACATTCGGGCCGCACCACGAAAATCCTTTAGTGATTTAATTATATACAGCATCCGCCGTTATTACACAGGCTTTTGTGAGAGCCAGCCAACAACTTTTGTAAAAGCAAAAAAAAACGCGGCCTTGCGGCCGCGTTCTACACCGATACCCTATTAGTTAGAAATATCGATACTGCGCGTGTACTTGTGCTCGATCAAGCCAGAGTAGTAGGCACCCTCGCCAGAAACACCACCCAGACCGGCGTTGGTGTACTTCTGAACAGCGAAGCCAACTACCGGCAGGCCGCGAAGCTCGGTACCGTTAAGGTCAGTCAGCACACGCTCAGTACCAGAGTTATCTGCTTCGAAGTTAATACGTGCCCAACCGTTGTCAAACTCGGTTTGGAAGCCGTATTGGATGCGCTCTGAGGGCTGAACAGCAGATACATAGCTATCCAAACCTTCTGGACCGTAGAAGCTGATGACGTTCACTTCTTTACAAACAGCGAAGCCAACAGGCTCATTATCCGGCGCTGGTGGACGTGGAGAGAAGTCTACGCCACCTGGCACTGGTGGTTCACTGGTGGTTTGCTCTTCACGGTTCCAGTATTCCAGAGTCAGCTCTTCACACGCGTTGCCATCAGCCCAAACATTCAGGAAGGGCAGAGTAGCAGGAGCAGCCTGGTTAACATACTCACGCTTGGTAGGCATGTTCAACACCCAGTCGGTACCTGCCAGGATGCTTGGCTCCATAACATAGTCGTTAGAAATGGTGTTGTGCATAAACAACGCAGACACAGCATCGATACCCGCTGTGTAGTCCAGGCTCACAACAGCACCAGTCTCAGAGTCGAAAATGTCAGCAATACCCAGAGCGTCAGACAAGGATGGGTTGATAAAGCCAGAGTCGGTGTGGATCGGAGTATCCGGGAAGAAAGCGTCCATAGCGATAGCGCTATAGGTTGCATTGGTGCCCTCTTCTACGTTGATCAGCACGCCGTAACCATAGAGGCCACCCAGCAGAGCGGGATCAATAGCGAAGTTGGCCGCCGGGTTACCCTGGTCGTTAATCGGCAGCGGGTTACCTACTGAGTCAGAAACCGCCCACTCACCAGTACCGTCACCAGCATCTTCATCGATCCAGGCATTAACCAACAGGTCACAGTTGGCTGGCTCACCGCTGGCGCCGTGGGTGGCAGCCGCTTCAGCACCGAATGGACCAATCAGGGTTACGCCGTCGCCAGCCAATACGTCAGCAGCGTCGTCATCCAGCACACCCATTTCGAGGATTTCTACGTAACCTTCACGGGTACGCGCCAAACCTTCGGTACCTGAGTCACCGTCGTATACGTAATCCCGGAAGGGCACGCCACCTTCTGGGAAGGCAGGAACGGTACAGGAGGTGTCCGGAGTGTTGATTTTGGCACCATCATCAGTCACGGTAATAACCGCAGACCAATGGTCTTGTGGAGACAGGTAAAGGTTAAAGTCGAGCACCTCAGCGCTGTTTTCGGCTTCGATAATACGAACCTTAACAGCCTTGGTGAGGTTGGTGGTGTTAACCACGGTGATGTAAGTGTCCTGACCGCCTTCTACTGAGTAGAAAGGATAGATCAGCGCCTCTCCCAGACCGTCAGAGTTCAGGTAGGCTGCCTGGGCGGTACCTGCTGCACCAGCCAGTCCCGCCAGTATCGCCAAAGGTAGAAGTTTTTTCTTCATTATCTAGCTCCTAGATTTACAAGATTTACAAGTTTCATTCTGCTTTCTGCAGTGGGTTGCACAATGCAGCCTGGTTGACCGATTTAACTACCAGCACTAAGGCCGGCAAATGCTCGACGCCCGACGAACACTCAATCGTGCGGCTAAACTAACACACCGCAACAACCTAGACAACACCCAATATAACGCAATCCGCTGATATTGTTAAAGGGGTAAAGAAATTCCCATATAAGCCCTTTTTCAGCACTGCACTCGATTTACTGCCTATTGCTATGGGCGCACAAATCCCGCTGACAATCCTTTCGGAAGGATAACCTAGCAGATTTAACGCCAAGATAACAATTACCCGTTAACCACCCCGCGAACTTCTTCCACCACTATCCTGCTCACGACAAAAACCAACTGTTTTTGCCATTTAATGACGCTTTTCGTCACGCCAGTTTTTTAGTCGCTCACTTCGATCAAGTAGGGCCGACGAATACCCAGGCTGCCACCGTGCGTCATGATAAAACCCAACTGCAATTCCAGCCAGGCAGCAGAAGCTGCATCCGGCAAATCAAAATCCACTGTCCGCCGCTGCCAACCCTGGCTTTTCATCCCCGCATCAACAGACTCAAGCAGCTCAAGGAGCAACCTCCTGCTTGACTGCCCAGCCGAAATACCTGTGAGCATTACGCTTATACCCGCCGCCTCAAAAGGCGGCCCATATTCGTCCGTGAAATCAACCTTTAACTCGGCGGAAAACCGCAAACGCTTACCTTGCAAGGGGACCATCGCTTTGTTGCGAAAAGTTTGACTAAGAACCCCCCAAGGCTCTTTGTTTATTCGCTCCAGCCTCACTTCTTTGTTTTCAACACCGGCGCTATAAGATACTGGCCCTGTGTGCTGACTAAGCCGCCAGGATTGGATTGTGCCGTTGGCCGCCAACTCAAAGTCTGGATTGATCAGCAGATTGCCTTCAGGCGGGATGTAAGTATCTTCAGTTGGAGGTTCTTGCCCTCCAGCCTGGCGCCGACCAGACTCTTCGCCACAACTTGCTGTAAGCATTCCCAGAATCAAAGCAAGGAATAAGGAGTATTTCATGCGCACCGTCTCAGGGTAAGTTCGACCGATTGGATGCGCGAGTCTAAATGCAGTCATCCGAAAGCTCAAATATCGAGTATATTGCCGCCAGAGCTTACTTACCCCCAATTGCAGGCGCAGTATTCATGGCGAGCCCCACCCATCAAGCAGTCCCTGATAAAAAAGCAGGCGTTATTTTTCATCAAGCCTCCAGCACACCAAAAACGGCCGTGCTTTTGGTTAACCTGGGCACCCCGGACGAACCAACAACACCCGCCGTGCGGCGCTACCTGGCTGAATTTTTATCCGACCCCAGGGTTATCGAAATCCCTCGGTTCATCTGGAAGCTGATTCTGCACGGCATTATTCTGCGGATAAGGCCGAAGAAGTCGGCGGCCCTGTATCAAAGTATCTGGACGCCGGAAGGCTCACCGCTGCTTGCTATCAGCAAGCGCCAGCAGCAGGCGATCCAGGAATCACTAGGCAGCGGCGTTACCGTCAAGCTGGCTATGCGCTACGGCAACCCCTCTATTGCCCAAGGGCTGAGAGAACTGAAAGAGCAAGGCGTGAGACGGATTCTGGTACTGCCGCTTTACCCCCAGTATGCCGCCCCCACCAGCGGCTCGGTATTTGACGCGGTTGCCAGGGAACTGATGCGTTGGCGCTGGGTGCCAGAAGTGGATTTTGTGAACGGCTACTGCGACAAGCCTCTATATATAGAAGCAATAGCGCAAAGCCTGGCGGAGTACATAGGCACCAAAGGCATGCCGCAGAAGATTCTGTTCTCCTACCACGGCATGCCCAAACGGAATCTGGAGCAGGGGGATCCCTATTACTGCTTTTGCATGAAAACCACACGTTTGGTGGCCGAACGGCTGAAATTGACCGAGGATCAATACATTTCCTGCTTCCAAAGCCGTTTTGGCTATGCCGAGTGGCTCAAACCCTACACCGATAAAACCCTGGCCAGCCTGCCCAAGCAGGGGATCAAGCGGATAGCCATACTGGCACCCGCCTTTAGCGCCGACTGTCTTGAAACACTGGAAGAGCTGGCCGAACAAAACCGGGAGCTGTTTTTACACAAGGGCGGCGAGACTTACGACTATATTCCG
The DNA here is from genome assembly GCA_965652595.1 of uncultured Cellvibrio sp. Classification (GTDB taxonomy): domain Bacteria; phylum Pseudomonadota; class Gammaproteobacteria; order Pseudomonadales; family Cellvibrionaceae; genus Cellvibrio. The sequence goes on from CBFGWO010000039.1 coordinate 22,309, forward strand.
GCACTCAATGATCGGCCGGATCACATCCGGGCGCTGGTGGCCATTATTCGCGAACGCCTGGGGCTCGACGCCAGCGCATCAGCGGCTGCTCCACCCAGCGAAAACTCAGCTCGGCCATCAGACAGGTTGCCAGAAACCCCAGCAGCAGACCAAGAACACTAAAACCCAAGCCTTCCCATTGCTCGGGCCAGAAATGTTTTTGCAACTGAAAAACCGGGTAGTGCCACAAATAGAGACCGAAGCTGATTTCACCCAACCACACCAGCGGGCGACTGGCCAAAAAGCCAGTCGCCGGTAAGGAGCTTAGCAACAACCAGAGAAGTCCAGCGATGACAGCGGCAGCAAAAACCGGCCAGACAATCAACAACCAACTGCCACCCCAGTAGCTGTCGAGGCGAAAGGCCAGGTACACCAAGGCCAGATAGAAAACCGCCAACAAAAGCATCAACAGCAGAAGCCGGGTTCGCGCTGACGCCAGTTGCGGCAAAAAGGCAACCCCGAAACCGGCACAAAAATAAACCAGGCTGCCAGGCAAGGCATCGAGGTAAACCTGATAAGCAGAATAATTGCTCGCATCCACGTGGCTTACCAACAGATAGCGCCAGGCAAGGGTAACAATCACCGCCGCCAGGACAATTGCCGCCCACCCCAGGCGTCGCTGCAATCCAATCAACACCGGCAGAAGTAAATAAAAGCCCAGCTCAACCGGCAAAGTCCACCAGACCCCATTAATCGGCGAATAGAGTCCGGGTGGCAAATGCAAAAAGAGCGTGGCATTTGCCAGCAAATGATCCCAGCTGCGAACCACTGCCAGCATGGGAAAGCCGATGGCCAAGAGTAGCAGCAACACCAACTGCAACCACACAGCGGGATAAATGCGCAAAAAGCGGCGCCACCAAAACCGCTTGAGATTCGCAAATACCAAAGGTTTTGATTGCCATTGATGCGTCAACAAATAACCCGACAACACAAAGAACAAGGGAACACCAAGCCAGCCAAAGCCAACAAACAGCGA
>CBFGWO010000040.1:0-23038 GCA_965652595.1 uncultured Cellvibrio sp.
TGCCTTCTCCTTCAGCTTTTTTTTCGGTTTTGTCTTTTTTATCGTCGCCGCACTTTCCTTCACCGCACTTGCCTTCACCGCACTTGCCTTCACCGCACTTGCCTTCTCCACATTTACCTTCACCACACTTGCCTTCGCCATCGGCCTTTTTCTCGTCGCCGCATTTGCCTTCCCCACATTTACCTTCGCCGCACTTGCCTTCGGTATCAGCGGCGGCCAGGTTGTAACCGGCGGGGAGTTGTTGGGCAGCAGGTGTTTCAGCGATAGCTGCGGAGGATAGTGCCATGCTGGTGAGCAGTGCGGCGCCCAGGCTTGCAGCCAGGGGCGAGAGAGGTTTCTTATTCATATCGGAATCTCCTTAAACATTGGGTAGTGAAAAGCCAGGTTGGGTACCACTAAACCGCTCGCCAACGCTATCACAAGACAACTTCGGCGAGCAGATTCAGAGTCGCCATTTGGCGCAAAGTTACAGCAATCAACCATTCTTTACACTGACCATGGCCTCTTGCCACTGTTTATCCAAGCGTTTGGAGGAGATGCTCACCTGAGTTTTCAAGGTTTGCGCGAACAGGGAGACACGCAACTCCTCTATCCACCACCGATAATCACTCAGCGCCTGATGGCTGCTCAGCAAGGTCTCGCTGCCCTCGCCGCTCGCCTGCAAAAAATCCTGCAACTTGAGCCAGTGCGCTTGCACCTCTTGCAATTGCAGCCGATCTTTTTGCGGGTTGAGCAGCGCCTTTTCCAAACGCTGTTGCAGCGCGCGCAAATAGCGCGGGTACTGGGCCAGCCATTGGGGCGGCGTTTGATAGGCAAAGCCGGGGTAGAAAAGCGCCTGCAATTGCGCCTGAATATCGCTAAGGCAATAAGCCAAGGCCAGTGCATTGCGCTGTTGCTTCAATTGCTTGCGCACCTCCACTAGCAGGGTGAAGCTAGCGCCCAAATCCTGGGCAAGGGACTGGGCGGTGGCTACCAGTTGACGATTACCCAGCTCAAGCAGAGATTCAAATTCAGCGCGTTCCTGCGGAAATGCCTGTTCCTGCCCCAAGCACAGCTGACGCCAACTGGCGAGAATCACATCATCCACCACCGCCTCGCGCTTACCAAGCCCCGCCACCGACAGCGCCAGTTCCTGCCCCTTAAACAGCTCCTTTTGCAGGTACTTGATCAGGTTTGGCGATTCAAGGCAGAGCAGTCGCGCCAACCCGCGACGGGTGAGTTCACGGGCGCGAATGGGATCGTCGATCACCTGGAGTGCCAGGTGGTTGGTTTTATCCACCAGCGCCGGATAGGCGCGAATCTGAATGCCGCCCCGATTGAGGTTGACCGAAGATTCCCAGCGATCAAAATCCCAACGGACAATATCATCCCGCTCGATACTGGTGGCCGCCGATTGGATGCGCGCCTGCACCTGGGAGCGATAGCGCTCGCGCAACACCGTCAGATCTCGCCCTTGATCCACCCGCTTGCCACGTTCGTCGAGCAGGCAAATATTCATGCGGTAAAAATTATCCAGCAACTCCGGCTGCCAATCTTCTGCGTCCACACTCACACCCGTGAGTCGTTTGAGTTGGTGGCCAAGACTCTCCAACAGCGACACATTATCCGGCTTCAGTTGCGCCAATACCCGATCAACCACGTCCGGCACTGGCACAAAATGTTTGCGCAAGGCTTTGGGCAGGTTTTTGATCAGGCTGATGCATTTATCGCGCAACATACCCGGCACCAACCACTCCAGCCGCTGCTCCGGCACCTGATGCAACAGGCTCAGGGGCACTTGCAGGCTAACGCCATCGGCCTCGTGGCCAGGTTCAAAGTGATAAGTGAGCGGAAACACCAGATCGCGCCACAGCAATTGATTGGGAAACTGCGCCTGGGTGATGTCGCTGGCGTTATGGCGCATCAAGCGATCGCGCTCGATAAACAACAAACGCGGTTGGCTTTGCTCGGCTTTTTTTCGCCAGGCTTCAAAACCAGCGAGATTAATCGCCTCTGCCGGAACACGCTCATCATAAAAATCAAACAGCACCTGCTCATCAGCTACCAGATCGCGACGGCGCGCCTTGGATTCCAGCTCATCCAGCTCAGTGAGCAATTGCTGTTGATGACTAAAGAAATCCTCGATTTTTCCTTTGGCGTGTTTGCGTTTGGGATACTGACCGTACTGGCCCTCTACCAAGGCGGCGCGGATAAAAATTTCGCGACACTCAACGGGGTTGATGCGGCTATAGCTCACCTTTTGTTTTTCAATCAGAGTTAAGCCATAGAGAGTCACTTTTTCATAGGCCATCACCTGACCGCTGCGGCTGTCGTAGTGGGGCTCAAACACCTGCCGCTTAACCAGATGCTGGGCCGCATCCAGCGCCCACTCGGGTTCGATTCGCGCCACATGATGGGCGTAGAGCTTGGAGGTTTCGAGCAATTCCGCAGCCATAATCCATTTGGGTGCTTTCTTGGCCAAGGACGAACCCGGAAAAATCGCAAAGCGACGATTGCGCGCACCCAGATACTCGCGCGCTTCTACATTAAAACCCAGGTTGCCCAGCAGGCCAGCCAAGAGCGCCCTATGCACCGCCTCGTAGCTGGCAGGCTCGGTGTTCTCGCGCAGCGAAAGCTGCTTGAGTGACAGCCGCAATTGGTGGTGGATGTCACGCCACTCGCGGTAGCGCAGATAGGAGATAAATTCTTTTTTACAGAGTTTGCGCAACTGGTTTTGAGACAGTGCCTGGCGCTGTTCTTCGAGGTAATCCCAGAGTTTTACCAGCGCAAGAAAATCTGTTTCCTCGGCCCAAAAACGGCGGTGCTGTTGATCAGCCGCCTGTTGTTTTTCGATAGGCCGCTCGCGGCAATCTTGCACCGAGAGGGCACTGACAATTATCAACACTTCGCGCAAGCATCCCGCTTTGCCCGCTGCCAGCAGCATACGCGCCAGGCGCGGATCAACTGCCAGGCCGTGCAGTTCACGCCCCAACTGGGTGGTGCGCTGGTGCTTATCCACCGCATTTAACTCTTCCAACAGCTTAAAGCCATCATTGATCAAACGCGGATCAGGGCTGTCGATAAACGGAAACTGATGAATATCGCCAATGCGCAGTTGTAACATCTGCAAGATCACCGCCGCTAGGTTGGTGCGCAGAATTTCTGCATCGGTATAAGCCGGTCGCGCGAGAAAATCTTCCTCGCTATAAAGGCGAATACAAATGCCCTCGCTCACCCGACCACAACGACCTTTGCGCTGGTTGGCGCTGGCCTGGGAGACGGGCTCCACCGGCAAACGTTGCACCTTGGTGCGATAGGAATAGCGACTGATACGCGCATAGCCAGGATCTATCACATAGCGAATACCGGGCACGGTAATTGAGGTTTCTGCCACGTTGGTGGCCAGGACTATGCGCCTGCCGCGATGGGGCGCAAAGACTTTTTGCTGCTCTGCCAAACTCAGGCGCGCGTAAAATGGTAGAACCTCCAGGTGCGCAAACTGGGCCTTGCGCAAGGCATCAGCCGCTTCGCGAATTTCGCGCTCACCACTTAAAAACACCAGTATGTCGCCGCCGCGTGCACCCCCACCGGATTTTTCCCAGGCGTGGATTTCGTGCACTGCTTCGACAATCGCGAGATTAATATCCGGCTCTGTTTCCGTGTCCTCAGCGCGTAACTCCAGTAGCGGTCGATACCAGACATCCACGGGATAGGTTCGACCCGAGACTTCAATAATCGGTGCCTGATCAAAATGGGCAGAAAATTTTTCAAGATCGATGGTAGCCGAGGTAATAATGACTTTGAGATCGGGCCGGCGCGGCAGCAAATGTTTTAAATAGCCCAGCAAAAAATCAATATTGAGGCTACGTTCGTGCGCCTCGTCGATAATCAAGGTGTCGTAGCGATTTAAAAACGGATCCTGCTGAATTTCCGCCAGCAAAATGCCATCGGTCATCAACTTGACCAGGGTGCTATCGCTGGATTGATCGGAAAAGCGCACCTGCACGCCCACCAATTCACCCAAGGGCGTTTGCAACTCTTCAGCCACGCGCGCCGCAACTGTGTGCGCGGCAATACGGCGCGGCTGGGTGTGACCGATCATGCCACGCACACCACGGCCTATGGATAAACAGATTTTGGGGATTTGCGTGGTCTTGCCCGAGCCGGTTTCACCGGCCAGCACAACGACCTGATGGCGGGAAATTAACTCAGCAATTTCCTCGCGCTTGTCACTAATAGGTAGAGAAGGAAACTCGATCTGCGCAGGCACCGATGCCTGGCGCACCGCCAGTTTATTTTGCGACGCCAGCAATTGTTGCTGCCATTTTTCCAGTCCTGCACTCACATCCTTGCCTGAGACAGCCGCTTTTTCCAATTCCTGCAAACGACGCCGCAGGCGATGGGTATCGCTGATCATGGTGTCACGCAGAGATTGTTTTAATTCAGACCAACCGGAATGCATACCAATGCCGCCCCAAAAAGTGGCGGCCATAATACCAGCTGAACCAAGAAGGAAGGAAACTCAGAAGATACCAGAAGGTTTATAGGTGGCACCACCCCACCTATAAAGCGATGAAATGCGCTGCCCGAATGTGGCACGGCGGGCGTGGGGGAGAGGTTGGAGAGACCGTGCGCGGCAAGGATGTCGCGCTCGAACCCCCAGGGAAGGGTTCACGGCGAGTCTCTCCGGCCTCTCCCCCACGCCCGCTCTCTCCCAAAACTCACCAAAGCGCCTTACTCCAGCAAACTACGCAGCATCCAGGCGGTTTTTTCGTGGAGTTGGATACGCTGGGTCAGCAGGTCGGCGGTGGCTTCGTCGCTGGCTTTTTCCACAATTGGGTAAAGCGAGCGCGCCGTGCGCACTACCGCTTCCTGACCTTCGACCAGGGATTTAATCATGGCTTTGGCTTCGGGAACACCGTCTTCTTCTTTGATGGAACTGAGTGCAGCATATTGTTTGTAGGTGCCAGGCGCTGGAAAACCCAGTGAGCGAATGCGCTCGGCAATTACGTCTACCGCGAGTGCCAATTCGGTGTATTGGGTTTCAAACATCAAGTGCAACGTCTGGAACATGGGGCCGGTGACGTTCCAGTGAAAATTGTGGGTCTTCAAGTAGAGCGTGTAGGTGTCGGCCAACAATTTGGACAAGCCGTCGGCAATGGCTTCGCGATCTTTTTTCTCAATACCAATATCGATTTTCATATCCCGCCCCTCCTTCAGGGTTATTGAACAGGTCCAAAAAATGCGTACTCTTAGTCTATGGGGCCGGTCGTGAATAATTCAACCGCGTATATCAAGTTTCTCAGGCATTGCTCGCTATGGTCGTCATAGGCTTTGGCAATCACTTGCTATCAGGGTTTGTCTTTTTCGTCATCGGTATCCGTTAGTGAATCAAAATCCGCATCCGCCAGAAATGCATCCAGATCCGATAGACCATCCTCGTCAGGAGCTTCCTGTTCAGATTGCGAATCACTCAGCTCTTCTTTGTTAGGGATAACTTTGTTAGCGGGCCTGTTTAGCTGAATTTTGGTATCGGCATCCTCCTCCGCAAGATCCACCGCCAACTCCGGCTCAGCAGCCGCTGGTTTTAGGTCTTGCATGGGTGGTGGTGCTTTTTTGGAATCGACAATTTTTTGAATATCGGTATTCAGTGTTTCTTCAATTTCATCCGCTTCCTCGCGCACCTTTTTACCCATGATCATGCGATAGGCAAAAAACGCCAGCGCCAACACCAATAGATTCGCTAAAAACAAGCTGGAGTAGAGCATTACTTTTCGCATGCCAGAAGAAGTCGCGGGCGGGGATTCTGCCTCTGTTTGCTCAGACAACTCAGTTTGTTCGGACAGATCTTCTTGTGTAGACACTTCTGCCTGATCCGGCGAATCCACAGCTGCAACAGCTTCAGCCGACTCATCGGGCGTCGCTTCGGAGTCAGTAATCACTTCCTCCGGCGAGGTTAATACGGCGGAGTCGGGAACAGGATCACTGGCATCGGGATAAACGAAAAAACGGGAAGCAAGTGTTTCGCGAATCTGGCCGCCGTCCTTACGCTGACCACTGACTTGCAGACCAATACTGTAGCGCGCCGCGACTTCCGGCAAAATTATGAGTTCCCAATAGCCTTCATCCGCCAGCAGATCAAATTTGTGTAAGGCACTGCCGCCTTGGGAATCACGCAGGCTGGCGACAATGGCCGTTTGTGCTAAATCCACACGATCGTCGTCGGCGCTCACCCTGAGTCGATAGGCAACGCGATTTTTATGCAGTATCCGCTCCATATCCACGCTGAACGGCGAGCCCACAGTCACCAGATGGCTGTATTCTCGCTTGAAGGTTATGCCATCCACCAATAACTGCACCCGATATTGTCCCGTCTCGCGGAAGAGCTCAAGTGCATGAAAATACACACCGTCAATGGGGGGTACAGTATTGGGAATAGGCGCCTGCCATTGGCGATCATCCGCCGGGCGAGTGACGGTCGCATCCAGGCGCAGCAGTTGTAAAAACTGCGGATCACGTAAAACTTCGCCGGATTCCTGCAATACAAAGTGCAGATCCAAAGACTGACTGACCTCAATATTATTTTTTGGTGGCGTTACCACCAGCTGCAAATCACTCACCACTGTCACGCGGTTGTCGGGGTCCTGCTCCGCCTTGAGCAGCCATTCTCCCGCTTGTGGGTTGATGATAGTTACCAAATCATAAGCATCACTCTTGTACCAACTCACACCGGCAGAGCCGTCTGATCCAATATAGGTGACGCCACTTGGCGCTTGTAATTCCGTAGCCGCTGCGCCGGGTTTGCGAAATGCCAGCAGCGTAAATTCGTTGACACTGTCATCAACCAAAAAACGATTCTGGTTGAGTGGCAAACGCGGCTGAGGCACGGCTTGATCAAAGATACGCAAAAACACGCCCATTAAATCTTCAGCGTTCATCACACTGGCGTAGACGCCATCGGTCGCCTTGGCGAACTTTTCCATCAAATCATGATCGGCTTCTTCCGACAGGGCGATGGTATGCACTCTGTAACCAGCCGCCTGTAATCTCGGTAACAGTTCACCCGCAATACGTGTTCTTTCGGTTGCATTGACTGCTGCATCCGTTCCTATATCCACCAAACCATCGGTGAGCAAAATAATGTGGCGGTGCGTGGACGAATTCGCAGCCAGATCAAACGCCGCTTGTTCCAGTGCCGCGCCGATATTGGTGCGCATCTCGTTGGATGCAATCCGATTGCTGCGCCCCAGCATTTGATTGCGCCAGGCGGCATCCACCTGCTGGTGAGGCATAAGCGCGTTCACCTGGGTACCAAAAGTCCAGATACCCGTTTGACTTTCATCGGGTAACAGCCTGACCAGCAGCTCCATCGCCGGTTTGCGCAGGTTTTTGGGATCGGTGCGCTTCATGCTGCCGGAAACGTCAATCAGCAAACGCACGTCGGCGGGTAGCAGTTCGGGTGGGCTAGCGGGTTGCGCACGCAAAGGAGACACTGCCAGTAACAGCAGCAGGCAGACTATGGCTGGATAGACTCGCATGGATTGGGCCCGGGGAGGTCAGTGAGCGCCATGGACGGCGCCGATGAATAATTATTATTAGTTATAGCAGCTGTGCCCATTGCTGCAATTTCATCACACTGAGGCCCTGCACGAAAAAGGGCTAGCGCTCCGCGCGAATCGGTGTTTCGCCCGCCAGCAGCTCGTCCGTTGCTGTGGGCTCTTTAGACGCTTTGGCAGAAGACGCTGACCCGCGCGAGGCCAGCAACAATAAAAGCAACGCCAACACCAGAGCGCCAACCCAAACCCCGCCCACTACCAGGGCTATGTGCTGAACCTTGTCAAAACCGTGGGTCATGCCCTCCATCACATAGATAAAGATCGCGGGCGCCAGGGTCATGGATTCCTGATCCAGAGCAAAGGGCGTGAGTGTCAGCACCCACACAGTCACCATAAAAAACAGGCCCCACTCGCGCCCAAAGCGACGAAACAGCAGCCAGGCCGCCCATCCGCCACCCAGGCCACCCAGGGCGTAAAGCGCCCACACGATTTGGTATTCGGTCATATAGCCTCCGCGGTTCTTAACCCGGCACTCGCGTTCAGCGAATCCAGCGAACAATGTAGTCTTCGTAATCTTCCTCAGGCACTGAGCCCTCAGCCAACACCTTGCCTTTCACCGACATGCCTGCCGCATGCACGCTGTTCGGGTCGCCCGAGATCAGCGGGTGCCAATCAAACAGGGGCAAACCCTCGGCCAACAGTCGGTAGGCGCAGGTGTCCGGCAGCCACCAGTGTTCAGCCAGGCTGTCCGGCGTCAGGGTCACGCAGCCGGGAACCAACTCCTGGCGCCGATCATAGTCCTGGCAGCGGCAGTTGTCGTGATCCAAAAAGCGGCAGGCGATTTTGGTGTAGTAAACATCGTCGGTGTCTTCCTCCTGCAACTTGTGCAGGCAGCATTTGCCGCAGCCGTCGCACAGGGACTCCCACTCCGCCCGACTCATCTGGTCCAGAGGCTTGGCGTACCAGTAAACCTGAACGGCCATTAATGCCCCGCCAGCTTGGTGTTTTGGGCGCGCATCAGGCGCATATCACCATCCAACTCGCCCAGAGGCGGCAGTTGCAGATAGTAGCCCTGGCTTTCCAGGTTTTCGATCACCTTGGCTGCCGAGGCCCGCGCCAGTTTTTTCTCCGGCGTCAACACCAGCACCATAGCGGCCTGAGGCGTGCCAAAGCGCTTGAGCAGCTCCTCTGGCACCCGGCTTAGGCCCTCGTCTTTTTTGACGTAGAGGTACATGCCATCTTCTTTGGGGCTGCGAAAAACTTGGGTAATCACTTTGTCAGGCAGGTTCATGGTTCACTCAGGGGGTTGAGAAGCAGATGATTGAGACGCGGCAGCCGTGCCCGAGGGGTGCAGGCGGAGATGTTCGCGAGCGGCAGCCAGCAGCGGCTCACCCAAGAGGGGCTTGCGCCAACCATTGAGACGCTCGGGCAGTTCAAAGTCACCACGCCGCGCGCTGCGTACAAGAACCTCGTAGTCTTTTTTGCGCACCAGCACCTCGACCGGCACATCCAGGGCTTCGGCTATATGACGCGCCGTGTTTTTGAGCTGCTTGAGCAGCGGCCCTTCTTCGGCGGCCAGGGGAAAAGGCAGCCGCTCAGGCCAGTCGCTCTCGGGCGCGGCAGCGCTCTCGGCGATGATATCCAGCAATTCGTCTGCATGATCACGCAGGCTGCGCGATGGCAGATCGGGAATCTTTTGCAGCTGACCCTTGTCGCGCGGCTGCTTGCGCGCCATTTCCCACAAGGCGGTTTCTTTGGCCAGGCGATTGCGCGGCACATCCAAATGCCGGGCCTCCAGTTCGCGCCAGATGCACAAATTTTTAAGCACCATCAGCTCCTGGGAGCGAAGCTTCCAGGCCAGACCCACCTTGTGGTAAGCGCGGGAGAAATCATCGGCGCGGCGAGCATTGGCCACCAGCTCGGCGCAATCGGCCTTCACCCACTCCAGGCGTTCGTTGGCCTTGAGGCTTTGCAACAGCTTGCCGTAAACCACCAGCATATGGGCCACATCCAGAGCGGCGTACTTCAGCTGGGCCGCACTCAGGGGCCGCGCCAGCCAATCGGAGCGGGTTTCGGCCTTGGGAATCTCCGTCGCCAGAGCGGCCTTCACTAAACCGGCATAGCCCAGAGAAAAACCATAGCCCGCAAAAGCGGCGGCGATTTGGGTGTCAAACAGGGGCGCAGGCACCAGGCCCAGGAGCCGCTGGAACACCTCCAGATCTTCCGAGCAGGCGTGAAGCACCTTGGTGACCGAAGGGTCGAGCAACAACTGGCGCAGCGGCTCAAAATCCCCGATCGCCAGCGGGTCGATCAAGTAACAGCCCTTGCCGTCACCGATCTGGATCAGCCCGGCGATGGGGTAGAAGGTATCGGTGCGCATAAACTCGGTATCCACCGCGATGGCCGCCTGCTGGCACCAGCGCTGGCACAAGTCGGCAAGCTGCGCGTCCTGATCGATCCAGATGGGTTCTGTGGGTATCAACATGAATTACAAACTTCTACGACTGGAAAACGCATGGGCCAGGGTGCCGCCGTCGATAAACTCCAGCTCGCCCCCTAAGGGCACGCCGTGGGCGATACGCGATACAGGCACGCCCAGGTGCTTGGCGCGCTCGCTGATGTAATAGGCGGTGGCCTCGCCCTCGACCGTGGGGTTGGTGGCCAGGATCACCTCGGTAATGGTTTCGTTTTGCAAACGCTGGATCAGCTGATCCACACCTATATCCTCCGGCCCTATGCCGTCGATGGGTGAAAGATGGCCCATCAACACAAAATACTTGCCCTGATAACTGCCCGCCTGCTCGATCGCCAGCATATCTGCCGGGGTTTCCACCACGCACAGCAGGCTGTCGTCGCGGCGCTGGTTGGCGCAGATGCCACACACCGGCTGCTCGGTAAGAGTGCGGCACTTTTGGCAGCGCCCTACCCCTTCTACGGCTTTATGCAGGCTTTGCGCCAATCGCTCGGCACCGGGCCGGTCACGCTCCAGCAAATGCAGCGCCATGCGCTGGGCCGACTTGGGGCCAACGCCGGGCAGGCAGCGCAGGGCGGCCATAAGTTCATCGATCAGTGGGCTGAACATAAAGGCGGTACACCCGTTTTAGAAAGGCATTTTGAAGCCGGGCGGCAGGCCCATGCCGGCAGTCATTTTTTGCATGTTTTCGCGGTTGTTGGCTTCGATTTTACGCACCGCATCGTTAACCGCTGCGGCGAGCAGGTCTTCGAGCATTTCTTTGTCTTCGCTGAGCAGGCTGTCGTCGATACTGACACGCTTGACATCGTGACGCCCGGTCATGATGACCGATACCAAGCCCGCACCGGCTTCGCCTTTGACTTCTGCTTGGGCAAGCTCTTCCTGCATTTTTTGCATTTTGGCTTGCATTTCTTGCGCCTGCTTCATCAGGCCGTCGAGACCCATCATAACTATTACCTCATTTGTTTTTTGGTTTGGGTGCTATGGCCGGAGGGGGTTATAGGCAGGTGAGACACGCCGTGAATACTTCCCTGTAGGCTCGGGCGCAGCATCCCTGCTGCGCACGGTCTCACCCACCTATAACCCCCTCCGGCCCCCACCAATGTGCCAACTGCACGAATTCCAAGATTGAAGATTGTGTTTGTAACCCGTAAAAAAATTCGCACGAACTTTTTTTGGTGCCAACATCGAGTCTCGACATTGGAGATTGTCAAAATTTGCACCGAGCCTGCTACAAAGCAAAAAAACTAAAGAGGAGAAACCGACCCTTCCCGCACGGTTGCTCCAAAATGCTCCATCAATGCCAACACCACCGGATCGCGGCGTATTGCCTCTTCCGCGCTGGCCTGTCGCTCAGCGCGCAAACGGATCGCCGTCGCTGCCGGGGTTTCTGCGGTCACCGCGCCCGGTTGGATCACTACCTGTACGCGCTCAATAAAATAATCGCTCAACACATCCGCCAGCCGCTGCTGGTGGCTTTCGTCGTAAAGCGTGGAATTGCGCTCGTCCAGCACAAAGTGCAGGCGGCTGCCCTGGCGGCCCACCAGCTGGCAGTTGGATGCGGTGCTCTGGAGTATGCCACCCAGATTTAATCCCAGGTAAATCTGCAACCAGTTCTCGGGGGAGGCCTGATCCAGAGATATTTTTGGCAGATTGACGGGCGCGCGCTGCGGTGTTGGCTCGGGCGGCGGCACCTGGGCCGCTTCAGGCTTTTTTGGTGGCTGAGCCTCGGCCTCGTCCGGAATCTGCAAGTAAGCCGGAGGCTCTCCGTAGTCAGCCTCATCGTCCTGGGGATGGTTGTCGTAGGCGCTGTTATCGTAGGGACTCTTATCGTAAGGGCCGTCGAAGGGAGCGGCTTGCGGCGCAGGCTGGCGGGGGGCCGGTTTTGCCACGGCAGGTGCAGGCTGCTCGGCAGCGGCGGGTGGCACGGGATTAGCCGGCGCAGTTGATGCAGCAGCCGATGCAACTGGTGTTTCTGCACTTGGCGCGGCGGCAGCTGGCGCGCTAACGGGCGCCTGCACAGGTGTTGCCGTTGCCGTCGGAGCAGCCACCGACTGGAGCGCTGGCTTGGCAGCGGTGCCGGGCAGCGGCTGGGTGGGCACTTCGAGTACGCCCTGGGGCTTAAAGGCCAGCATGCGCAGCAGCACCATTTCGAATCCGGCGCGGGGATCGGGCGACAGCGGCAGGTCGCGGCGGCCCAACAGGGCCATTTGATAAAACAGCTGAACATCTTCAGGCGGCAGCTGCTGCGCCAGTTGCAGTATGCGCTCGCGGTCACCCTGGCTGTTGTCCACCGCTTCGGGCAGCGCCTGGGCGATGGCGATGCGGTGCAGCACCGAAAGCATCTCCGCCAGGGCACCGGCATAGTCCGGCGCCTGTTCCGACATGGCCGCTACTGCCGCCAATACCGCGCGGCCGTCGAAGCTGGCCAGGGCGTCAACAACGCCGTAAACCGCGCCCTGGTCGAGGGTGCCGAGCATGGCGCGCACCTCGGCCTCGGTTATCTTGCCGGAACCATAGGCAATCGCCTGGTCGGTGAGGCTCATGGCGTCGCGCATGCTGCCGTCGGCGGCGCGGCCCAGTTGCCAAAGGGCAGATTCCTCGAAGGGCACCAGCTCTTTTTCCAGCACAAACTTCAAATGCTGGACGATGCGCTCCGGGTTCATGTTTTTGAGGTTGAACTGCAGGCAGCGGGAGAGGATGGTCACCGGCAGCTTTTGCGGGTCGGTGGTGGCCAGCAGAAATTTAACGTGGGGCGGCGGCTCTTCCAGGGTTTTGAGCAGCGCATTGAAACTGTGGCTGGAGAGCATGTGCACCTCGTCGATAAGGTACACCTTGTAGCGGCCGCGAGTGGGCGCGTACTGGACGTTTTCGAGTAGCTCGCGGGTGTCTTCCACCTTGGTGCGCGAGGCGGCGTCCACTTCAATCAGGTCGACAAACCGGCCCTCGGCAATTTCGCGGCAGGCGGAGCACTGGCCGCAGGGCTCGGAGCTAACACCGGTTTCGCAGTTAAGACACTTGGCGAGGATACGTGCAATGGTGGTTTTGCCCACCCCGCGGGTGCCGGTAAACAGGTAGGCGTGGTGCAGGCGGTTGTGATCCAGGGCGTTAATCAGGGCTTGCAGCACATGCTCCTGCCCCACCATCTCGCGAAAGATGCGCGGGCGCCACTTGCGTGCCAGTACCTGATAGCTCATGCCAAACGTCTCAACCGAAAAAGGTGGCGGGGATTATAACGATCGAGCGGACTAAAGGGGGAGAAAAAGCGTGAGCACAGATGCGGCACAAGGAGGTGCCGCCCTGAGCCAGCGGCTCAGGCGAGCCTAACAAAATCAAGAAACTGTTCAGAAAAGCTGGGCGTAGTTGCGCCAGATCTTGGCAGGCGACCAACTTATTGATCAGGAGATCAATCAGTTTATAAAGGGTGGCGGCCTAACCAGCCACATCCCGGCACATGAATGACTGCTACCGTTGCTCCCTTCCGGGCCTGGCGGGGTTTACAGCTGATCATTGCGAGAGGACCGGAGAGGCCACCATTGCAGCCTGCGAGGATTCCAGCCGGGGGCCGGAGCGCAGGAGGCGCGCATTATCCGCAGTTTGCCCCGGCATTACAACCCCGGCACAAAGGCCTCTACGCCCGGCCCCAAAGGCACGCCAAAACCGATCCACAGCACAAAAAACACGGTCCACACCCCTAAAAATGCCAGGGAGTAAGGCAGCATCAAGGCCACCAAACTGCCCATGCCTATGTCCTTTTGATGACGCTGGGCAAAGGCCACCACCAGCCCGAAGTAAGGCATCAGCGGGGTGATGATATTGGTGGCGCTATCGCCAATACGAAAGGCCATCTGGGTGGCTTCCGGGCTGATGCCAAGCAGCATCAGCATGGGTACAAACACCGGGGCCATCAGCGCCCATTTGGCGGAGGCGCTGCCGATAAACAGGTTGATCACGGCCGCCAGCAACACAAAAGCCAGCAGCAGCACTGTCTGCCCCAAATTGAGCGAGCCAAGAAAATTGGCACCACCTACCGCCAGCAGGGTGCC
Organism: uncultured Cellvibrio sp.; assembly: GCA_965652595.1. Lineage (GTDB taxonomy): Bacteria > Pseudomonadota > Gammaproteobacteria > Pseudomonadales > Cellvibrionaceae > Cellvibrio. Next base: position 14,055 of record CBFGWO010000040.1, read on the forward strand.
CATCTGGCTCCAGGCAAAAAAGCTGACAAACTGGGCGGCAAAAAACATCAGCACCAGATAGCTCGCCAGGGTCGCCATACTGGATTCCATGCCCTCAATCAGCCCGTAGCTGCTCTGGTAGCGCCCGCTAAAACGCCCAAACAACCACCCGGCAATGGCGGTGTAAAAGGCAATCAACGGCACCATTCCCTTCACGGCCGGTGACGCCATCAGCCCCTCGCCGGGCACCCGCAGCGGGCCACCGGGCAGCAGCGCCAGCACTAAAAGCCCCGCCAGCAGCAGCGTCCAGATCAACACCGCACGCAACCCCCGGCGCTCTTGCGGCGTCAGGCTGGGCAAGGCTTCAACCGCCTCAGTCGCCGCCTTACCGGAGCGCAACGCCCAGGGCATCAACCAACGGTGGGTTACCCAGGTGCCCACCAGACTCAGTAAAAAGGTGGAGGCAAAAGTGAAATAGAAGTTGCCGAGAATACTCACCTGGTAGCCCGGCGACAGGAGTGCAACCGCCTCGGTGGAAATGCCCGCTAAGAGCACATCCGCCGGTGTTATCGCCAGATTGGCGCTGTAACCCGCGGAGACGCCGGCAAAGGCCGCCGCCAGACCCACCAGCGGTGGACGCCCGGCAGCAGCAAACAACATGGCACCCAGCGGAATCACCACCACATAACCCACATCAAAAGCCAGGCTGGAGAGGATGCCGGTAAACACCACCACCCAGGTCAACAGCACCGGTGGTGCCAGCAACACCAAGCGGGTGAGCAGCACGCGCAAGAGCCCGGAATGTTCCGCCACGCCAAAGCCCAGCATCATCACCAACACGGTACCCACGGGCGCAAAATTCACAAAGTTGCCTACCAGACTGGTAAGCATCCAACTCAACCCCTCGCTGCTCAGCAGGTTGCGGGCCTCCACTTGGGTACCCTTGCCCGGCAAAACCGTCTCCAGCCCCAGGCTGGCACAGAGCCAGGAAGCTAGCAGCACCAGGCCACAGAGGTACACAAACAACATGGCGGGGGCTGGCAGGCGATTGCCGGTGCGCTCTATGGCATCCAGCCAGCGCTGTCCGACGCCTAGGCCTGGGTTTGGAGATGAGTGCATAAATATTCCTGTGCTTTGGCGTGTGATTGCCGGAAAGCCACCGACAAGACTGGCTGCATACTATAAGATGTTCGGCGTTTTGCAGAACACAACTGCGTTTTCTACTGCTAAAGGAGCAATGTGATATGGCAACAGTGACACTCAAAGGCAATCCCTTCCACACCAACGGCGACCTGCCCGCCAAAGGCAGCGCCGCACCGGATTTCAAACTGGTTAAAACCGACCTGTCTGAGGTGTCTCTGGGCGACTTCAAGGGCAAGCGCCTGGTACTGAATATTTTCCCCAGCGTGGATACCCCCACCTGCGCTACTTCAGTGCGCACTTTCAACGCCGAAGCCAGCAAGCTGGATAACACCCTGGTGGTTTGTGCCTCACAAGACCTGCCCTTTGCCCTGGCGCGCTTTTGCGGCGCCGAAGGCCTGGACAAGGTGATCCCCGCCTCCGCCTTCCGCTCAGATTTCGCCAGCAGCTACGGCGTGAAACTGGTTGATGGCCCGCTGGCTGGCCTGACTGCCCGCGCAGTTGTTGTGGTCGGTGAAGACGGCAAGGTGCTGCACACCGAGCTGGTAAGCGAAGTGGCTCACGAGCCGAATTATGAAGCGGCGCTTAAGGCACTGGCATAACGCCTACGGCATTGGCGTTGCGCGAACATTCGCCTAAGCCTTGAACGCCGACGCCGGGCAAGCCCCGGCGTTTTTTTGTAGATAACCAATTGTCATATTATAATTTTTTGCCCACCGGACTTTTTTACCCATAAGATCCGGTACTCATAAAATCCGGTACCCATAAAATCGGGCTCTGAAAAACCGGGTTTCCCCAATAACGAGGAATAGACAATGAAAAAAATCATCGCTGCCCCCTTAATGGGCCTGGCAGCCTTACTCATCGGCTGCGACTCCACCCAGGCACCCCAGGAAACCGCGCAAGCCACACCCGCTGCTGCCACCAGCGCGGCTATTGAACCCACTACCGGTGCAGCCGCTGAAAAAACCGCGCGCTTTGCCCGCTTTACCTACCAGGGCGAATCCCAGGAAAAAGTCACTGTCGGCGAAGGCGAATTCCGCAACCCCATTCTCTCCGGTTACGCGCCCGACCCAACCATCGCGCGGGTGGGCGACGACTACTATGTGGTGCCCTCCACCTTTACCCACTTTCCGGGCCTGCCCATTTACCACTCCAAAGACCTGGTGAACTGGACCCACATAGCCAACGCCATCGACCGCCCGGATCAGTTCAACTTTATGAATATCGGGGTCTCGCGCGGCATCTTTGCCCCGGACCTCTCCTACCACGAAGGCACCTACTACCTCACTTCTACTTGCGTCGACTGCGACGGCAACTTTGTGATGACCGCCAAGAACATCACCGGCCCCTGGTCTGACCCGCACTGGCTGGGCTTTGAAGGCATAGACCCTTCAATTCACTGGGACTCCAGCGGCAAGGCCTACATACTCAACAACGGCGCGCCCAACGAAGAGCCCCGTTACGACGGCCACCGCGCCATCTGGATTCAGGAGTTTGATTACAAAAACCTGAAGATGGTTGGTGAGCGCAAGCAGCTGATCAACGGCGGCGTGGACATTTCCACCAAACCGGTGTGGATTGAAGGTCCGCACATTATCCAGCGCAATGGCTACTACTACATCACGGCGGCTGAAGGTGGCACCAGCGTCAACCACTCGCAAACCATCTTCCGCTCGGACAATGTGCTCGGCCCCTATGTACCCGCCGAACACAACCCGATCCTCACCCAGCGCGACCTGGACTTCCATCGTGAAGACCCGATCATTGCCGCCGGTCACGCCAAGTTTGTGCAACTGCCCAACGGCGACTGGTGGGCCACCTTCCTGGCCATTCGCCCCTACGACCACGAGATGTACAACATCGGCCGCGAAACCTTTTTGCTACCGGTTTACTGGGAAAACGACTGGCCCTACATGCTGCCACCGGGCGAGCGCATCCCCTTTGTACACAAAAAGCCCGCCCTGCCCGAGCAGCCCGCCGCCAACCCGCCCACCTCGGGCGACTTTGGCTACACCGACGAATTTGACGGCGACAAACTCGGCCTCAGCTGGATGGGTATTCGCAACCCGAAAGCGCCCTTCTATGACGTGAAAGACGGCAACCTCAACCTAGCCTGCCACGGCGGCCTGGGCGATCTGCAAACCGTGCCCTCATTTGTTGGCCGTCGCCAGCAACACCACATTGCCGAAATCGCCACCACGGTATCCTTCGAGCCAACAGTCGATGGCGATGCGGCGGGCCTGGCAGCCGTGCAGGATGACCGCCACCTGATGTTTATCGCGGTTACCCGTCACGAAGGTAAGAATCAAGTGGCGCTCTACCGCCGCCAGGGTTCAAACGAAGATACGCTGATCAGTGCTGCACCATTGGAAAGCACCAACGACGTCACTCTGTCGATGGCTTTTAACGGCGGCAAAATGCAAGCGTTTTACGAAGTGGGCGGCCAGCGCCAGCTGCTGGCTGAAGGTGTAGACGCCACCAACCTGAGCACCAATGTGTCGGGTGGTTTTGTGGGTACGATTGTTGGGCCTTACTGCACGAGTAAGTAAAACCGCTGGTTGGTTTGATGAGAAAACGCCGGGCATGCCCGGCGTTTTTTTTACTTGAATAGCAGGGCTAAACTTAAGCGAACTCAGATTAATTGGCTTTTTTGATAAAAGGCTCGTTAAATCAACTCAAGGAGGAACCCATGACCAACATTATTATTTTTGAGGCAGAGAATCAGCCGGTGCAGGTGCGGCTGGAGGGGTAAAGTGTTTGGCTAACTCAGGCGCAGATGTCTGAGCTGTTCGACACATCAACCGATAACATCGGCCTGCACCTGAAGAATATATTCTTGGACAAAGAGTTACAGGAAGCGGCAACTACCGAGGATTTCTCGGTAGTTCGACGGGAGGGAGAGCGTCAGGTCAGGCGTCAACTCAAGCATTACAACCTCGATGCCATTATCTCTGTCGGCTATAGAGTCAACTCGACACGCGCCACCCGCTTTCGTCAATGGGCCACTGGGGTGCTGCGCCAGCACCTTGTAGACGGCTACACACTCAACCAACACCGCCTCAAAGAGCGCGGCATCGAAATCGAGCAGGCTCTGGATCTACTCTCTCGCACTCTGGCAAATCAGCAACTGATTAGCACCGAAGGCGAGGCGGTTGTTCAAGTAATCGCAGACTACGCCCGCAGCTGGAGCCTACTGCAAGGCTACGACGAGCAAAATCTCCCTGGCCAAACCGGCAAGCAAACAGGCATGAGATCCCTGAATCTATGAAGTGCTGGCAGCAATCACCCAGTTGAAGGCAGAACTACTTCGGGCGGGCGAAGCCACCGAACTGTTTGGCCAACTGCGCGGCGATGGGCTGGCGTCTGCCATTGCTACCATCGAACAGGGTTTTGGCGACGAGTTGTTTTACCCCAATGTCGCCAGCCGAGCAGCGCACTTGCTGTATTTTGTGATCAAAAACCACCCCTTGGCCGACGGTAACAAGCGCACCGGCTCCTTCCTGTTTCTGTGGTATTTGCGCCTTAACCAACAGCTACTGGCCAGACCAGTAGAGAGGTTGATTAACGACAACACCTTAGTAGCGCTGGCACTGCTAGTAGCAGAGAGCAAACCCGATCAAAAGGAACTGATGGTGAAGCTGGTGGAGCACTTTGTGTTACTCAAAGAAGCTGCGCAGGACTAAGCGGCAGAACATAAAAGACTTTCATAAGCCTCCACCGCCAACTGATACTCCCCCTGCCCGCCCAGCGCCACGCGATTGCGGTAGTGGCCGATTTGCGCGTTGATGTAATCGCGCTTGTCGCTGGTGAGCGGTTGCCACAGGGCATCGCCCACCAGGCTTGGCTTGTTTGACGCTGAATGCAAACGCAAATGCAGATGCTCGTGGTGGCTGCCCTTTTCCGATACAAAAGCCTCTTGCACCAACTCAAAAGGCTGCTCGCGCAAAAACAAGCGCAGCTCAAACGCATGGCGGTTGGGGCTTAGCAGCAAATCCATCGGCGGCAGTTTTTGTGTTTCGCTTTTGGACAGCAGGCGGCGCAGAATGCCGGCAATGGTACCGCCACCCACCCCCGCCAACACAATCAGCTGCCTGCCACTTTCGGGCAAGGCAATCTCGCCCGCGTCGCGACAATCAATGGATAAATACTCACCCAACCAATCCGCGTAGCGACGCTGCAAATTGTCGATGATGTGAGGCACGCAATCGTTGAGGTGCACACGGCAGCACTGGGCTGGTGGAGCGTTGCGCTGCGCCTGATAAACATGCAAACCAAAGCGGCCGTGGTCGCAACACAAATCCCACACATCGGTGAAGGGGCCTGCGCTCTCGGCCCAGAAATAGAGGTGCTGTAAACGCGCGCCCAGGCGACGAACAATGGGCACGGTTTCGGCAGAAAAAACGAGAGGTTCAGGCAAGTTGTGCGTCCAGGGTTTTGGATTCCCGCTCGCCAAAACGCCCACGAATTTTTTGCGCGGCGCGAATCAGGTTGCGGCTGTTGCTGCCGGACCTGGGGTAATTGCTCACACCAAAGGCCCAACTGGCATCAAGGGGGCGGCCATGATGCAGGATCGGCTGGCCGAGATCCACCGACAACTGACGCAACAGGCTTTTTAACGCCGACGAATCCAGCGCGGGCGTGAGCGCGACAAAGCCGTTACCCGAGTAACGCGCCAATACTTCTGCCAGGGTGAGCCGCGCTTGCAGCCGGGCAACAAACTCGGTGAGCAATTGCCTGGCGGCCTCCTCATTGCTGCTGGCCAGGTCGCGATAGCCAGTAAGCTCAAAATACACCAGCGAAAAATGCTCTGGCGCTGCCTGGTCTGCGGAGACAGTAAGCTTTTCCAGCACCCGGGATTCCAAAAAGTTGCGGTTGGCCAAACCCGTGGCCGTATCAAAAAACGCTGCCTGACGCGCGTCTTCCTGCACTTTGAATTGCGCCTCGCGCGCCCGCTCCAGCTCGGCAAAATCCCGATAGGCCACGTAGAGCGCCAGCAGCAAGAGCACACTGGCGGCAATGGCGGTGGGAATGCCCATCCAGTTACCGCGCAATAAATTCTCTGGCGAGGTGGCGGCGCCCTCGGGATAAATTGCCGCGGCCATGCCGGTGTAGTGCATGCCGCAAATGGCCGCGCCCATCATCAGCGCCGCCGCCAGCTTGGCAACAAATACCCGCTCGGCGGGGATGTCGCGCAGGCGGCGACAAATCACCAGCGCCGCACCCGAGGCCACCACCGCAATCACGCCCGAAAGAATCACCAGCAGCAGGTCGTATTCAATCGCGGGATGCATCTGCATGGCGTACATGCCGCCGTAGTGCATGCAAAAAATCCCCGCGCCCATAATCAGCGCGCTGGCCGCGATACTGCGGTTGGACGCCTTGGGCAGGGTAATCACGTAGAGCGCCAGGGCCGAGGCCGCCACCGCGGGAATCCAGGAAAGGAAGGTGAGCCAGGCGCTAAAGCTCATGTGATGGTGGCCGGGCATGGTGTAAGCGCTCATGCCCACAAAATGCATGGACCAGATGCCCGACCCCAGGCAGAGGGCACCAGCGCCCAACCAAAAGCGGCGCATGCCGCCGTGGAGGCCGTAGACCTTGGTGCCGAAGTAGATGGCGGTGTAGGCGGCGATAACCGCCACGCAGTAGGAGGCGAACACGAGTAGCAGGTTGTAGGAGCCAAGCATGGCTGTTCCTCTTTGAATGGCGAACGTGGGTTTACGTGCCAGAGGAACGGGGGGATCATTTTGCTGGAGGGTTAAACCAACTGGAGGGTAAAACAAGAAGACACGCAAATTTAGTTTACGGCTGAAAATAAAATAAGACTCGGGGCTGTTTGTGTTGAAGCCATCGACATAAGAGGCCGTCATGTCGATAAAAGCGGAAAAAATCGACATGAGCTACCGCCTACTCCAGCTTGGCCCTCACCCCCCGCAAGTTCTTCAAACAATGAGCCCGCGCCAGGGCGAGTAAATCCTGCACAAAAGGCACGGACTGCTGCTCTTCGCGAATCGCGGCGTAGAGCGTGGGCCAGATGCCGCCCTGCCCCGCCGAGCGCACCTGAATCAGTGATTGGTCGGCGTATTCCGCCAGCACCCAATTGGGCAGCGCACATACACCCCGGCCACTGGCCACCAGTTGCACCATCATCAGTGTGAGCTCAGAGGTGCGCACTCCGGTTGGCTCTACACCCGCAGGTGCTAAGAAGTATTTAAAAACGTCCAGACGACTGCGCTCCACCGGGTAGGTGATGAGGGTTTGGTCGGCGAGGTCGGTGGGTTGTAACCAGGGTTTAGTGCAGAGCGGGTGCTGGTTGGCCAGGGCGATTTGCATTTCGTAGCCGAACAGGGGTTCGTACACCAGGCCTTTGATGTCTTGCGGGTCGGAGGTGACCACCAGATCCACCTCGCCACGTGCGAGGGCAGGCAGGGGTTCGAACATAAAGCCGCTGGAGAAGTCGAGCTCCACCCCCGGCCATTGGTTGCGGTAGCTGTCGACCGTGGGCATTAGCCAGTTAAAGCAACTGTGGCATTCGATGGCCATGTAGAGGCGCCCGGCTTCGCCGTGAACGAGTTTTTTGAGGTCGCGCTCAGCATCGGCGACTCTCGCGAGCACGTCTTCGGCGAGATCGAGCAGGCGCTTGCCTGCTTCGGTGAAACGCAATGGGCGGCTTTTGCGCACAAATAGCTCAGTATCCAGCCGGTGTTCCAGCTCTTTGAGCTGGTGAGACAGAGCGGATTGAGTCAGGTGCAAGCGTTCAGACGCCTCAACAAGGCTACCGGTATCGCGCAGCGCGATAAGGGTTTTTAGGTGCCGGATTTCGATCATGTTTACCTCGCAAACTGAGCGCTGAAAGCGGCCAAATGTGGAGTAATAGCTTCTTGGACACGCCGTAAACCCATCCCTGGGGGCTCAACACCCGCGTCCCGCGGGCGATGGTCCAAGAAGCTATTACCCCACATCCGGCCTCACTTCTTCGCAAGAATTGATCAGATCACACTACCCGCCGCACAAAAACAAATCAAATTTAATTCAATATAAAACTGAAAATTATCAGTTTGATTCATGTTTATCCCGTAGAGACAATGTACGCCTCGTTAATTTGTTTAAAAACTCATGAATCTGTTTAAAAGAGAGGCAAGTGAGATGTCGCAGGCAAGTATTTTGGCGCACAACCTGGGGTTTCCCCGGATTGGGGCGGATCGGGAATTGAAGAAAGCGCAAGAGGCTTATTGGAAGGGGGATATTTCCCAGGCTGAGCTGGAGGCGGTTGGGCGCGAGTTGCGGCAGCGGCATTGGCAGTTGCAGGCAGATGCAGGCCTGGCGTTTGTGCCTACCGGGGATTTTGCCTGGTATGACCAGGTGTTGACGCTGTCGGCGACCCTGGGGAATATTCCGGCGCGCCATCGCAAAGGTGCGGCGGGCGCTGCCCACGCGGGGCATGGGGCAGAGGCTTGTTGTGCGGGGCATGCGCCTTCCGCAGCGGCCGAGGCGGTGACTTCGCCCTGTGTGGATGTGGATTTGGATACTTTGTTCCGAGTGGCGCGGGGCCGGGCGCCGACGGGTCAAGCGACCACTGCGTCGGACATGACCAAGTGGTTTGATACCAACTATCACTATCTGGTGCCGGAGTTTCATGCAGGGCAAGAGTTTGCACTGAGCTGGACGCAGATTATCGACGAGACGCGCGAGGCGATTGCGCTGGGTTATAAAGCCAAACCGGTAGTGTTGGGCCCGTTAAGTTATTTGTGGTTAGGTAAAGAAAAAGGCCCGGCTCTCGAGGATGGCGCAGCCTTTGATCGTTTTGATCTGCTGGAAAACCTGTTGCCCGCCTATGAACAATTGTTGACTGCGCTGGCGGAAAC
>CBFGWO010000041.1:0-22910 GCA_965652595.1 uncultured Cellvibrio sp.
GGTAACCAAACTGACGGATCACTTGCAGCTCATCGGTGCGCGAATCCCAGAGCGCAATAGACGGCAAGTTGATACCGTTAAAGGTTGTTGTCTTCACCATGGTGTAGTGGGACATATCGTCGAACATCAATCGCTGGCCGGGTTGCAGAGGCTCGGCGAAACTGTAGTCGCCTATCACATCACCCGCGAGGCACGTCATGCCGCCCAAGCGATAAGTGTGCGGAAATTCTTCTGGCAAGCCCGCACCCAAAATCTCCGCACGGTAAGGCATTTCCAATACATCCGGCATATGGCAAGTGGCTGAGGTATCGAGAATCGCTTGCGGCATGCCGTTCCAAATAATGTCCAGCACTTCGGCAACCAATACACCAGAATGAATCGCTGTGGCTTCGCCTGGTTCTAAATAAACTTGCAAGCCGGTGCGTGCTGAAAATTCGCGTATCAACGTAATCAGTTCATCAACTTGATAATCGGCACGGGTGATATGGTGGCCGCCACCAAAGTTAATCCACTGCAATTGGCCAAACCATTGACCAAACTTTTCCTCAACGGTTTTGAGCGTGCGCGCCAGGGGTGGCAAGTCTTGCTGGCAGAGGGTGTGAAAATGTAACCCGGAAATACCATCCAGCAACTCCGGCTTAAATTGGCTCAGGGGTACGCCCATGCGCGAGCAAGGTGCGCAAGGATCATAGAGTACCACCTCTCCTTCTGAGTGCTCAGGGTTGATGCGCAAACCAAACACCAACTCTGGCCGCTGGGCTTTTGCTGCCATGGCCATGGGTTTGAATTTTTCCCACTGGGAAAAAGAGTTAAACACCACATGATCTGCCACCTGCAAAATCTCGTGCAGATCTTCTGCTTTGTAGGCCGCCGAGTAACAATGCACCTCGCCGCCATATTCCTCTCGCCCCAAACGCGCTTCGTGCAAGCCACTGGCACAGGTGCCCGAGAGATATTGACGAAACAAAGGCGCGAGGCTCCAGCAGGAAAATGCTTTGAGCGCTGCCAGTACCTTGGCGCCACTTTCTTGTTGAACACGATGCAGAATTTGCAGATTGCGCTCAATGGCTGCTGTGTCGATGACAAAACACGGAGAGGGAACGCGTGAGGGATCGAATTGCTTGAAGTTGTGGGGCATTAGAGTTTAAGCACCTTGTAGAAAGAGCGGCGCTTGGGTTTTCAGGTGCGGGACACGCCGTGAACCCATCCTTGGGGGCTCCTCGCCAAGATCCCTCTTGTCGAGGGTCCCGCACCTGAAAACCCAACCACCGCCGCGCCAACGTCAACCATCAACGCATGGATGAAAAGAATGATGCACTCATCAGTTGGCACTAGCGGCTGGAGGCTGTGTGCACTACTGAAACCCTCGCGTCAGGGACGACGCGAGGGAGCTACATGGACGTATTTATGCGTTTTCAGTAGTGCACACAGCCTCCTGCCGCGCCCTACCAAGCACACAAATATTATTCTTTCATCACCTCAACGTTCGCCTCAGTCACATCCGCAACCTGCCAAGGCAAACCGTATTTATTCAAATCATCCATAAAAGGATCCGGATCAAACTGCTCCATATTCCACACGCCGGGCGCCTTCCATTTGCCTTCGAGCATCATCTTGGCACCGATCATCGCAGGTACGCCGGTGGTGTAAGAAATTGCCTGGGACTTCACCTCGGCATAACAGGCTTCGTGATCACACACGTTATACACAAACACCACTTTTTCTTTGCCGTCCTTCACGCCCCGCGCCAGGCAACCTATGCAGGTTTTACCCTTGGTCAGCGGGCCGAGGCTCGCAGGATCAGGCAGCAACGCTTTCAGGAACTGCAGTGGAATAATTTCCTTACCTTCAAACATCACCGGCTCGATAGAGGTCATGCCCACATTGCCCAGCACTTCGAGGTGTTTGAGGTAGTTATCGGAAAAGGTCATCCAGAAACGGGCGCGTTTGATCTCGGGAAAGTGCTTGGTGATCGACTCCAGTTCTTCGTGGTACATCAAATAAATTTTCTTGGGGCCGATGTCCGCCGGAAAATCAAACACGCGGTTAACCGAGAGTGGATCTGTCTCGCGCCAGTCGCCGTTTTCCCAGTAGCGGCCTTTGGCGGTAACTTCGCGGATATTGATTTCCGGGTTGAAGTTGGTGGCAAACGGCTTGCCGTGATCGCCTGCGTTGCAGTCGATAATATCCAGGTAGTGGATTTCATCGAAGTAATGTTTTTTGAGATAGGCGGTGTAAACGTTGGTTACGCCAGGATCAAAGCCCGAACCCAAGAGTGCCATGCGCCCGGCATTTTTGAATTTGTCCTGATAGGCCCATTGCCAGGAGTATTCAAACTTGGCAGTTTCTGGCGGCTCATAGTTGGCGGTGTCCAGATAGTCCACACCCGCTTCCAGGCAGGCATCCATGATGGTGAGATCCTGGTAAGGCAGAGCCACGTTTACCACCAGATCTGGTTGTTCGGCGCGAATCAGCGCAACCAATTCGGGCACATTATCCGCATCTATCTGCGCGGTTTTAATGGGGCGGTTTAATTGTTCGGCGATGGCTTTGCATTTGGACTCTGTGCGGCTGGCCAGCACGATTTCACTGAAGACTTCCGGCAGCTGCGCGCACTTGTGCACCACTACCCCGCTGACACCACCGGCGCCAATGATCAAGACTTTAGCCATGTAAAACTCTCCAAAACGGATTAGCGTTCGAAATAGGTATAGCCACGCAGGCTTTCAGAAAAGGCCGCGAGCATTTGCTGGCGATCGGCCACACTGATGCGACCATCGCGCACAGCCTGCTCGGCGGTTGCACGAAACTGTTGAAACATATTAGCCGGGTTGTACTCCACGTAGCTGAGCACATCGGCGATGCTGTCGCCGTGCAACTCATGCACAAACTCTATGCTGCTGTCGGGATTGATGCGCACGCTGGCTACGTTGGTATCACCAAACAGGTTGTGCAAATCACCCAGGGTCTCCTGGTAGGCACCCACCAAAAACACACCCAGGTAATATTCTTCACCCGCTTTGATAGCGTGCAGTGGCAACACACTGGTTTCCCCTTCCGGGCCAGCGAATTTTTGCAGCTTGCCGTCACAATCACAGGTGAGATCCGCAATGATTGCCTGGCGCTTTGGCTCTTCGTTCAGGCGATGAATTGGCATCACCGGAAAGACCTGGGCAATTGCCCAGGAGTCTGGCAGGGATTGAAAGACGCTGAAATTCCCGTAGTAAATATCGGCCAGCTGTTGTTCCAGCGTTTCCAATTCTTGCGGAATGCGCTTGAGCTGGGGCAACAGCTGCGCGATTTTTTGCAACCCGGCAAGATAGAGATTTTCACCCAAAGCGCGGCTGCGCAGACTGATATCACCGCGATGAAATAGATCGCGAATCTGATCGCGGTAATAGATAACGTCGTTGTAGCACTCCTGCACATTGTTGGGCTTGATGGATTCCAGAGAGTGCCACATATTTTCAATCATTTCGTGGCTATCGGCAGGCAGTGCAGCGGGCAAGGGCGCAGGTTCAAAATGCGTGACATCAAGAATATTAAACAGCAATACGGCGGTATGAGCCACAGTGGCGCGGCCGGATTCGGTCACTATGGTCGGGTGCGAAATGCTGTGCTCATCCAGTGATTCCTGAATGGCTTCTACCACGTCTATACAATATTCTTGAATGGAGTAGTTGCGGCTGTGGCCCGAGGTGCTGCAAGTGCCGTCGTAATCAATCGCCAGACCACCACCCAGGTCGATATAGCCCAGAGGCGCGCCTTCGTTCACCAATTCGATGTAATAGCGACAAGCTTCGAGCACACCGGCACGAATGCTGCGGATATTCGGAATTTGTGAACCCAGGTGAAAATGCAGCAGTTGAAAGCAGTGCAATAAATTGGCGTCACGCAATGTATCCACCACGGCCACCAGTTCGTTGGTATTCAAACCAAACAGACTGCGATCACCGCTGTCTTCACTCCAGTGGCCTTCGACTTTGGTGGAGAGTTTAAGCCGTACGCCAATCAATGGATCAACACCGAGCAAACGACTGCGCTCGATCACCAGCTGCACTTCGGCGAGGGTTTCCAACACAAAAAAACAATTAAAGCCCAGCTTGCGCGCTTGCAAACCCAGGTCGATAAATTCCGCGTCTTTGTAGCCGTTACACACGATCAAGGCTTCACGATCTTGCAGCGTAGAAAGTGCGATCATCAGCTCGGCTTTACTGCCCGCTTCCAAACCGTGGTGATAGCGCTCACCAAATCGCGCTATCTCGGCAATCACGTGAGCCTGCTGATTAACTTTGATGGGAAAGGCGCCGCGATACTGGCCGCGATAACCACTGGCCTCTATCGCCAAGGCGAAGGAATCGTTAAGGGTACTGATACGGGTATCGACGAGATTTTCCAGCCGCAATAACACCGGCATGGCAAGGCCGCGTTGCTGCAGGCCATCGACTATCTCTACCAGAGAGACACTCGCCTCACCTTCGCCGCTGGGCACGCGCACTATCACCTCGCCCGCCTCGGATACACCGAAGTAACCACCACTCCACTCATCAATACCGTAGAGTTCAGCTGACTTGCGCGCGCTCCAGGCGGGAATTTGTACAGGTGTATTCAATTTTCGCCACCCCTGAGATGCAAACAGGCCTGACGGCCTGTGATGTAAGAAAAGATTAAAATGGCGCGCAATTGTCCACATTTTTGATGAAAAATAAAGCTTTTACACCAGAAATCCGGGCAATTGTGTGGGCAAAGCATAGTCTTTGACGGGATTTGCGCAAGGGCTTTACTCCCTGCGCCGCACATCGCGCTAATTCAACTGCACCAGATATTCGATCAATCCCGCCATATTCCTGATATAGACACCCGTCGAAATACCCATAGGCGGGTTATCCACCCGAAAAGGCGAGGTATCCCACTCATCGCCGACCAGTGTACCTGCGGGTTTGCGCGCTTGTTTGGCCGGGGCTGGGCCAGGGTAGGGGTGGGTTTGATATGCCAGCGGTGTGGGCCAATAACCCTCGCTGTTGAGTCCCTGTACCAGCTGATTGGCCCAGTCTGCCAGACTGGCAGTACCCCTACCCGACAACTGCCGCAGATTCGGATCGCTGAGGTTGAGCCCCTTAAGAGTGAAATACGTTGGCAGCTCAATCGGCGCAGTGGTTTTCAGTGGAGAGTCGCGAGTTGCTTCCTCCGCTGATAACTCGACCACGGCTTCGTACTCCCGCCTAACGGCCTCCACATCCACAAAACGCGTGGAGCGATAGTGCATCACCTCGTTACCTGGGTTGTAGTCCACGTAATATTCGCCGTTCACTACATTAGAGCCGCGCCTGTGGGTGTAAAGGGTTTTGCCTGTTCCCAGCTCCACAAACGTTGGATGGGTGCGTCCTTCTTTGATTTGGGCCGCAGGTAAACGGGTTTTCTCCAGCCAGGCCAGGGCTTCGGGAATACGTGCCAGAAAACGGCTGTCACCCGTCATGCGATAGAAGCCAATCAGCTGACGAATATTTTCGGCGGTGGTCTGGGGCGACAAGGATTTGGGTTCATAGCTGCGCGCACCGGCAGGCTGTAAATCGATGGTGTATTGCAGCGCCCAACCAGGTTGTGGTTGACCCAATTGCGCCAGCACAAAGGCATACATGGCCCGCTGGATGGGTTCCCTCACCCGCTGCTCGCCCAGGGTCTGATAGCACATCAGCAGGAACTCAATATTTTCTTGCGCCACATCGTCATTGAACGTGATAAAGGAGGAATAATCTGGCTGAGTTTTTTGCGGATAGTCGTAGCGCAACGGAAAGCGCTGGGGCCAGCCGCCAATGGGGTACTGGGCATCCAGCACAAAATCGATGGCTTTGTGCAACGCCGGGCGATACTTGGGGTCGAGTTTTTCGAGGTAGATGCGCAGCAAAAATTTTGCCGCATCAGCAGTGCCACCATCATCAAAAGTGGCATTGCCGTAGTAGTGATGAAATTCTTCCAGGCGCCAGGCATTTTTGCCAACAGTGGCGTACCAGTGTTTGAGCGAGGCCTCGCCGGCAAAGTCAGCCAGATAATTCCAGCCACCACTGGGATGCTGTGCCCAAATAATGGCACCGGCCACCTGCTCTGCCGCTTGATAATAGTATTCATCGCCCGTGGCTTTGTAGGCATCGAGAAACACATGGCCCACAGTGGCGGTACCGGGTGGCTGCAACCAGATCATGCTGCGGTTGGCTTCCAGCTCGCCCCACTGACGGGAAAAATCCGGCAGGTAAGACCAGACATAACCGCCACGGTAACTCACCTTGTCCACCATAAACTGGGTTGCGCGTTTCATGGTGTCGCGCACCTCTTGCTCAGAGGGGGCGGCAGTGGCTAGTTGGGAAAGCAGAATGCCCGCCAGGATCAACCAGCGGGATAAACAGGAATTCGACATGGGTTTCTCCGACGCATTTTCGGGCCTCTCACAGCCCTTTGTCTGTTTTATTCGCAAGCTCTAAGCGCTTGAGTTACCTCTTAAGATCGCGCGAGGATCTGCACCGCGGCCTGGGTATGCTGCGCCACCTCATAGCCGAGACTGGTGAGATAGCCGCCGTCCTCCTGGGTTAGCAGCCCCTTGCCAAACAAGCGCTTGGCAGCCGCAATCACCGCAGGCGAGGCATCTGAGTGCACCTTAATACCCGCCTGGGTCGTGGACAGATCGAACATCATCAATACATTCATTTCATCGCGTAAATCTGTGTTAATCGGCATGGTTGCTCCAGCAATTTATTGTGATTATTTGAAGATAGACGAAAAACTCTCGGCCAGGTAGAAAATAAAACCCCGAAACAAAAAAGGCGACCGGATGGTCGCCTTTTTTGTTTGCTCGACTGCAATTACCAGCCAGTCACTTCTTTCAACGCCTTGCCGATATCGGCCAGGCTTTTTACGGTTTTCACACCGGCATCTTCGAGCGCGGCAAATTTCTCTGCTGCCGTGCCCTTGCCGCCAGAAATAATGGCGCCCGCATGGCCCATACGCTTGCCCGCCGGAGCAGTGACACCCGCGATGTAAGACACCACCGGCTTGGTAACATTGGCTTTGATAAAGGCCGCCGCTTCTTCTTCAGCAGAACCACCGATTTCACCGATCATCACAATGGCTTCGGTTTGTGGATCTTCCTGGAACAGCTTCAGGATATCGATAAAGTTGGAACCGGGAATTGGGTCGCCACCAATACCCACACAGGTAGATTGGCCAAAACCGTAATCGGTAGTTTGTTTAACCGCTTCGTAAGTCAGGGTGCCGGAACGAGATACGATACCGACTTTACCCGGCTTGTGAATGTGACCGGGCATAATGCCGATTTTGCACTCACCGGGAGTGATCACGCCTGGACAGTTGGGGCCAATCAAACGCACGCCCAGCTCCTCACACTTAACTTTAGCATCGAGCATATCCAGCGTTGGGATACCTTCGGTGATACACACAATCAGTTTGATGCCGCCGTTAGCTGCTTCAAGAATCGAGTCTTTACAGAAAGGCGCCGGAACATAAATCACCGAGGCTTCTGCACCGGTTGCGTCCACCGCTTCTTTAACGGTATTGAACACCGGCAAGCCCAGATGCGTTTGACCGCCCTTACCTGGCGTTACACCGCCAACCATTTTGGTGCCGTAGGCAATCGCTTGTTCAGAGTGGAAAGTACCCTGTGAACCGGTGAAACCCTGACAAATTACTTTGGTGTCTTTGTTAATTAATACGCTCATGCTTCACCCCTCACGCGTTAGCCGCAGCGGCAACCACTTTCTGGGCTGCGCCCGTCAAGTCGGTATCCGCAATAATGTTCAGGCCGCTTTCAGACAGCACTTTTGCACCCAGTTCAGCGTTGTTGCCTTGCAGGCGCACAACCACGGGCACTTTTACACCAACTTCTTTCACAGCACCAATCACGCCTTCGGCGATCATGTCGCAGCGCACTATGCCGCCGAAGATATTGATGAATACCGCTTTAACCGCATCGTCGGAGAGAATAATTTTAAAGGCTTCAACCACACGCTCTTTGGTCGCACCGCCGCCCACGTCGAGGAAGTTGGCCGGTTGACCGCCGTGCAGTTTAACGATATCCATGGTGCCCATGGCCAAGCCAGCTCCGTTGACCATGCAGCCGATGTTGCCATCGAGTGCCACATAGTTCAGCTCCCAGGAAGCCGCGTGAGCTTCGCGCGGATCTTCCTGCGATGGATCTTGCATGGCTTTGAGTTCGGGATGACGGTAGAGCGCATTGCTATCCACCACCAGTTTGGCGTCCAAGCAATGGAGGTTGCCTTCGGGGGTAATCACCAGCGGGTTAACTTCTACCAGCGCCAGGTCTTTTTCCTGAAACAACTTGGCGAGGTTTACAAAAATGTTCACGAACTGGTTAATTTGCTTACCTTCGAGGCCCAGTTTGAACGCCAGCTCACGCGCTTGGTAAGGCTGCGCGCCTACCAGCGGATCAATAGCTGCTTTGAGAATTTTTTCCGGGGTTTCGTGGGCAACTTTTTCAATTTCCACACCGCCTTCGGTAGACGCCATAAACACGATGCGACGTGAAGAACGATCTACCACTGCACCCAGGTAGAGTTCTTTGGCGATATCGGTGCAGGTTTCTACCAGAATGCGGCTAACCGGCTGACCTTTTTCGTCGGTCTGGTAAGTCACCAGATTTTTGCCCAACCAATTCTCAGCAAAGGCTTTGATTTCATCTTTGGTTTTCACCAGTTTTACGCCGCCCGCTTTACCGCGACCGCCCGCGTGAACCTGGGCTTTAACGACGAACATATCGCCGCCAATTTGATCAGCTGCCGCAACGGCTTCTTCAACCGTAGCCGCTGCAATGCCTTTGGAGACAGGCAAACCATATTGGGCAAAGAGTTGTTTACCCTGATACTCGTGCAAATTCATGGTGTTGTTCCATTTGACGAAAGGCGGTAACAGATTTGCACCGCCAGGATTATCGATGGCGCCGAGCCTTGTGGGCCCAGCACCGCCTGGGACGTGAAAACACGTAAGACTCTGATGGTCTTTTATGCAGAAAGAGCCGCATCTGTGTGCGGCTCGCTGCTATTAACGCTTCTTCTTGTTGGCGATGTGAATGGCGTGGCCATGCACAGCCAGAGCGGCTTCATGAATTGCTTCCGACAAGGTCGGGTGACCGAATACCATCATGCCCAGGTCTTCGGCACTGGAGCCGAATTCCATAGCAATAGCCACCTGCTGCACCAGATCGGCAGCGCTCGGGCCAACAATGTGGCATCCGAGGATGCGATCCGTATCCGCATGGGCAATGATTTTCACCAAGCCATGGGTTTCGTTGGCGGCCATGGCGCGACCCGAGGCCGAGAAGGGAAAGGTGCCGATATTGTAGGGCTCACCTGAGGCTTTAACCTGCTCTTCAGTTTTGCCCACCGACGCCACTTCCGGGTGAGTGTAAATGACGTTGGGGATTACATCGTAATTCATCACAGTTTTTTGACCGGCGATACGCTCGGCGACCATCACGCCTTCTTCCGATCCTTTGTGCGCCAGCATAGGGCCGCGCACTACGTCACCGATGGCCCAAACGCCGGGCGCATTGGTGGAGCAGAGATCATTGACGTAAATAAAACCACGCTCATCCAGATTGACACCACTGTCAGCTGCCAGCAGACCTTCGGTGTAGGGGCGACGACCCACGCACACAATCAGCTTGTCGAAGGTTTCTTTTTGTTCTTTACCATCTTTGTCGGTGTAGGTCACGGTCACTTCTTTGCCCTTGACCTCTGAACCAGTCACGCGGCAGCTGGTACGAATATCCAGACCCTGCTTGGTAAGAATCTTGAAGGTTTCTTTGGCAATTTGTTGATCCATAATCGCCAGAAAACTGTCGAGGGCTTCAAGCACAACCACTTTAGAACCCGCGCGATTCCACACACTGCCCAGCTCCAAACCGATAACACCTGCGCCAATCACACCGAGACGCTTGGGCACTTCGGTGAACTCCAAAGCACCGGTAGAGTTGACAATAATCTTGTTGTCCACTGGCGCAACAGGGATATTAATCGGGCTTGAACCTGACGCGAGGATAACGTTTTCTGCTTCGTAAACGCTGGCCTTGCCATCGTGGTCAGTCACTTCGACTTTGCGGTTGGCAAGCAACTTGCCTGTACCAAAAATGCTGGTCACGCCATTGGCTTTGAAGAGCGCCGCAATACCGCCAGTGAGTTGTTTCACGATTTGATTTTTGCGCGCGATCATCGCGGGCACATCCAGACTCACACCTTTGGTGGTGATGCCATGAATGCCCAGGTCTTCTTTGGTTTCGTGGTATTTGTAGGAGCTGTCGAGCAGCGCTTTGGAGGGAATACAGCCCACATTCAAACAGGTGCCACCATTTACGCCCTTGCCTTCTTCGTTGCGCCACTTTTCAACACAAGCGGTTTTCAAGCCCAACTGCGCGGCACGAATAGCAGCTACATAACCGGCGGGGCCGGAGCCAATCACTATGACATCGAATTTGTTGTCAGACATAAGCTTTTCCCAAGGTTTTCATGTTCGACGCCGACCTTGTGAGTCGGCGCCATTTAAACGAAAGGCCTCGCCGGGTTAATCCGCGAGGCCTCGAACAACACTAGATTTCCAACAGAATACGCGCTGGATCTTCCAACAGATCCTTGATGGTCACCAGGAACTGCACAGCGTCTTTGCCATCCAGCAGACGGTGATCGTAGGACAGCGCCAGGTACATCATCGGCAGGATTTCAACCTTGCCGTTAACCGCCATGGGGCGTTCCTGAATTTTGTGCATACCCAAAATAGCCGACTGCGGCAGATTCAAAATCGGGGTAGACAACAGTGATCCAAAGACACCGCCATTGGTAATCGTGAAAGTGCCACCGCTCATTTCTTCAATGCCCAGCTTGCCATCGCGCGCGCGCAAACCAAAATCGCGAATGGTGCTTTCCACATCCGCAAGGCTCATGTTCTCGGCGTTGCGCAGCACAGGTACCACAAGGCCCTTGTCGGTAGACACGGCTACACCAATATCCTGATAACCGTGGTAAACGATGTCGTTACCATCTATCGAAGCATTAACTGCCGGGAAGCGACGCAGGGCTTCAGCTGCTGCTTTAACAAAGAAACCCATAAAGCCCAGGCGTGTGCCGTTGTGGGATTTCTCAAATTGATCTTTGTATTTTGCGCGCAGATCCATCACCGGCTTCATGTTCACTTCGTTAAAGGTCGTGAGCATAGCGGTGGTGTTGGAGGCTTCGAGCAAACGCTCGGCAATGCGCTTGCGCAGGCGCGTCATGGGTACACGTTTCTCAACCCGATCGCCCACAGCTTCGATAGGTGCAGGAGCCGGTGCGGCTGGCGCAGCGGCTTTGGTGGGAGCCGGGGCAGATTTGAGGTGGTTAGCCACGTCTTCCTTGGTTACACGACCATCGCGGCCAGTGCCCGCAACCGCCGCTGCATCCACATTGTTTTCACTGGCCAGCTTACGCGCTGCCGGGTTCACCAGCTTCTCGCCAGCGGCAGCGGGCTTTTCTTCGGCTTTGGCAGCAGGTGCTGCCGTGGCAGGTGCGGCGGCAGCGCCAGCACCCTCCACAAAAATAGCGATAACTTCATTGCTGTTAACGGTATCGCCCTCGCCCTTGAGCACTTCGCCGATGCTGCCATCCGCCGGTGCAACAACTTCCAAAACAACTTTATCGGTTTCGATATCCACAATCAGCTCGTCGCGCGCGACAGCTTCGCCGGGTTTTTTGTGCCAAGTGGCAATGGTCCCGTCCTGCACGGACTCAGGGAAAGTGGGGGCTTTAATTTCAATAGTCATTGCTATTCCTTATCTCTCTCGCTGTGATAGTCGGCGCGCGTTAAACGCTCAGTGCCGCGTTGAGGAAGCGTGTTTGTTCTTCAAGGTGAGCGGACATATAGCCACCCGCCGGTGCTGCCGAGGCATCGCGGCCCACGTAATCCAGATAGAGAGAAGGATTATGCTGATGCACAACGCGACGCATATGGTGCTGGCTGCTGTACCAGGCGCCCTGGTTCATGGGTTCTTCCTGACACCAGAAGATGCCTTTCAGACCCGTGTAGGGCGCGAGCACGGCCTGCAGCTCTTGTTCTGGGAAGGGGTAAAGCTGTTCGAGGCGAATCAGAGCCACATTGTCCAGACCCCGCTCGGTACGCTCCTCCAGCAGATGGTAGTACACCTTGCCGGAACAGAGTATGACACGCTTGACCTTGGTCGGATCGACACTGTTATCACCGATCACTGTTTGGAACTGGCCGTTGGCCAGCTCTTCAAGGGTTGAGGTCGCCAGCTTGTGGCGCAGCAGGGATTTGGGACTCATAACCACCAGCGGGCGGCGCATGGGGCGAATCGCCTGACGGCGCAACATGTGAAATACCTGCGCTGGCGTGGTGGGCACGCATACCTGGATATTGTGCTCGGCACATAGCTGCATAAACCGTTCAAGACGTGCAGAAGAGTGCTCCGGCCCCTGGCCTTCGTAGCCGTGGGGCAGCAACATGGTCAGGCCGCACAAGCGGCCCCACTTGTGCTCACCGCTGGTGATGAACTGGTCGATAACCACTTGGGCACCGTTCGCGAAGTCGCCGAACTGGGCTTCCCAAATCACCAGGCCGCCGGGCGCGGTGGTGGCGTAGCCGTACTCAAACGCCAACACGGCCTCTTCAGAAAGATAGGAGTCGTAGAGATCAAACGGCGGTTGATCTGCCTTCATGTGTTTGAGCGGAATATAGCTGCTGCCATCTTTTTGGCTGTGAATAACCGCGTGACGGTGAGAGAAAGTACCGCGACCTACATCCTGGCCTGTCATGCGTACCGAATAACCTTGCTCCAACAAGGTGGCATAGGCGAGTGTCTCGGCCATACCCCAGTTAATAGGCAGCGCACCGCCAGCCATTTTGCGGCGATCTTCGTAAATTTTTTCAACCTGCTTTTGCAGCACTATGCCATCGGGCACTTCGCACATTTTATGGGCTACGGTTTGCAGCTGCTTGAGCTCAAAGCCTGTGTTGCCTGCGGCTGTCCAGTCGTGGCCGATGTAGGGCGTCCAGTCCACAAAAAGACTGCGATCCGGTTCGCTCACCAGACCGTGAGCCACGTGATCACCGCGATCCAGTGCCGCGCGGTAGTTGCTGGTCATGTCGTCTGCATCTGCCTGGCTCAATAAACCGGCGCTGACGAGCTTTTCGGCATAGAGAGTGCGTGTGGTTTTCTGGCTGCGAATAATCTTGTACATCAGCGGCTGGGTTGCGGAAGGCTCGTCGGTTTCGTTGTGACCGCGACGGCGATAGCACACCAGATCAATCACCACATCTTTTTTGAATTCGTGGCGGTAATCCATTGCCAATTGCGCCACGAATAATACGGCATCCGGGTCATCACCGTTGACGTGGAAGATGGGGCACTCAATCATCTTGGCCACATCGGTACAGTATTCGGTTGAGCGCGCATCTTCGCGTTTGCTGGTGGTAAAGCCCACCTGATTGTTGATGACAATATGCAGGGTACCGCCGGTGCCGTAAGCGCGGGTCTGGGACATTTGGAAGGTTTCCATGACCACACCCTGGCCCGCAAAAGCGGCATCGCCATGCACCACGATAGGCACCACTTTGCTGCCATCGGTGTCTTTACGTCTGTCCTGGCGGGCGCGCACGGAACCCTCAACGACTGGAGAGACAATTTCCAGGTGCGACGGGTTAAAGGCCATGGCCATGTGCAGTTCGCCACCAGGGGTCATCACGTTGGAGGAGAATCCTGAGTGATATTTAACGTCGCCAGAGGTGTGCAGAGAGCGTTTGCCGTCAAACTCGGCAAACAGCTCGGCCGGGCTTTTACCAAAAACGTTCACCAGGGTATTCAGGCGACCACGGTGAGCCATGCCCAGCACGATTTCCTTGGCACCGTAACCACCGGCGCGCTTGACCAGCGCATCCACCAAAGGAATAAAGCTCTCACCACCCTCAAGGCCAAAACGCTTGGTACCTGGGTATTTGCTGTCCAGATGACGTTCAAGGCCTTCGGCGGCGGTCAATCGCTCAAGCACCGCAAGCCGCTGCTCGGCACTGAATTCGGGATTGGAACGCACACTCTCCAGGCGCTGCTGAAGCCACTGCTTTTCAGCGAGATTGGTGATGTGCATGATCTCGGGGCCAACACTACCGCAGTAGGTTTTTTCGAGGGCGTCGATAATGTCGCGCAACGGCGCTTCTTCTTTGCCGATAAACAGGTTGCCGGTGTGAAATACCGTGTCCATATCGGCAGGCGTTAAACCGTGAAAGCTGATATCCAGATCGGGCACCTGATCCCGCTGCATCAGTCCCAGCGGGTCAAGCTTGGCTTTTTGATGGCCCCGAAAGCGGTAGGAGCTGATCAGTTGCAAGACTTTAACTTGCTTGCGTTCGTGCTCGACGCTGACCGAACCTGCGGCAGCTGGTGCGCTCGCGGCGAGGCGCACACGAGTCTTTGCCAACTGTTCAAACTGGGCGCGAATGACGGAATGGGGCGTATCCTGCGTGACCACGCCATTGACGCGCGGTAACTGTTCAAAGTAGTTGCGCCACTCTTCCGGAACGGCGTTGGGATCATGTAGATATGTGTCGTAGAGCGCTTCGACGTATGCGGCGTTGCCTCCGGAGATGTGCGACGTACTCCAAAATTGCTCCATTATGCTGTCTTGCATTACACCCACCTTAATTATGGGGCTCCGGTGTTCTGACCATCTCTTGATTTGAGCTCATTCAAATAAAGGTCAGCGCACGACGGGGATAACCCGCCGCCCCTGGTATCAACTATGACTAGCCACCCTGACGCTCTCCGCTTGTGGCAGAAAGCGCCGTTAAATACAAAAAAACGCTACCCTCAGGTAGCGCTCTGCAACAGCATGTTACGAATATGGCCTATGGCTCTTGTGGGGTTTAACCCCTTGGGACACACAGCCACACAGTTCTGGATGCCATGACAGCGGAAGACGCTGAAAGGGTCGTCCAGATTGGACAGGCGCTTTTGTGTTGCCAGATCGCGACTGTCGGCAAGGAAGCGGTAGGCCTGTAACAGGCCTGCCGGACCGATAAATTTGTCCGGGTTCCACCAGAAAGAAGGGCAACTCGTGGAACAACAGGCGCAAAGTATACACTCATAAAGCCCGTCCAGCTTCTCCCGATCTTCCGGCGACTGCAACCGCTCGATGGCGGGCGCCGGAGTATCGTTCTGGAGGTAGGGCTCGATCTTTTTGTACTGATCGTAGAACTGGGTCATATCCACTACCAGGTCGCGAATGACCGGCAGGCCTGGCAGTGGACGAAGTACCAGCTTGTTGTTTTTAACGCATTCGGACAGCGGCTTGATGCAAGCCAGGCCGTTCTTGCCGTTAATATTCATGCCGTCAGAACCACATACGCCTTCACGACAAGAGCGACGGTAGGCCAGGCTTTCGTCCTGGGCCTTGAGCAGCTCGAGCACATCCAGCACCATCAAATCCTTACCCTGAGTATCCAGCTCATAGGTCTTCATGTAGGGCTTGGCGTCGGTATCCGGGTTATAGCGATAGACTTCAACTTTCAACATCTTTATGCCCCCGATCAATAGGTACGAATTTTGGGTTCAAAGGCTTCCATAGTGCGCGGCGCAAAATTCACCGCACGCTTGGAGACGCGTTTGTCCGTGGGGGAATAAATCGAGTGACACAGCCAGTTGGTGTCATCGCGATCCTGGAAGTCCTCGCGCGCATGGGCGCCGCGGGATTCTTTACGCTCTTCGGCGGCGATAGCCGTAGCTTCGGCCACTTCCAGCAGGTTTTGCAGTTCCAGCGCCTCAATGCGTGCAGTATTGAAGGCGCTGCTCTTGTCACTGATGGCCACGTTTTCGATACGCGGACGCAGCTCGGCCAGCGCTTGAATACCCTTCTGCATAAACTCGCCTTTGCGGAACACGCCAAAGTAGTTTTGCATAATGGTTTGCAGCTCTTTGCGCAGTACCGCAGCGCTTTCACCATCGGTCGAGGTGTTGATTTTATTCAGACGCGCCATGGATTTTTCGATATCCGCCTGGCTGGCATCGCGATGCTCGATACCTTCGCGCAGGGCTTTTTCGATATAGAGACCAGCAGCGCGACCAAAAACCACCAAATCGAGCAGCGAGTTGCCACCCAGTCTGTTGGCACCATGTACCGACACACAGGCCACTTCACCACAGGCAAAGAGGCCATCAATTACCACATCATTGCCCTTAGCATCCTGGGTCAAAGCCTGGCCGTTCACGTTGGTGGGGATGCCACCCATCATGTAGTGGCAGGTGGGCACAACAGGGATGGGGGCCTTAACCGGGTCAACGTGGGCAAAGGTTCGTGAAAGTTCGCAAATACCCGGCAGACGGCTTTCCAACACTTCCTCGCCCAAGTGATCCAGCTTAAGCAACACATGATCGCCGTTGGGGCCACAACCGCGCCCCTCAAGAATTTCCTGCACCATGGAGCGAGCCACCACATCGCGGCCCGCCAGGTCTTTGGCATTGGGGGCGTAACGCTCCATAAAGCGCTCGCCGTCCTTGTTGATCAGATAACCACCTTCACCGCGACAACCTTCGGTCACCAGCACACCGGCACCAGCAATACCCGTCGGGTGGAACTGCCACATTTCGATGTCTTGCACAGGGAAGCCAGCGCGCAACGCCATACCAATACCATCGCCGGTGTTGATGTGGGCATTGGTGGTAGAGGCATAGATGCGCCCCGCGCCGCCGGTCGCCAGTACTGTGGCCTTGGCTTTAACGTAAACAGTTTCGCCATCTTCGATATTGATGGCGATAACACCGACAACAGCACCATCCTGGTTTTTCACCAGATCTACCGCAAACCATTCGTTAAGGAACACGGTTTGGTTTTTGACGTTGTTTTGATAGAGCGTATGCAATAGTGCGTGGCCGGTACGGTCCGCCGCTGCACAAGTGCGCGCTGCTTGACCGCCCTTGCCGAAATCTTTGGACTGGCCGCCAAACGGACGCTGATAGATACGACCATTTTCCGTGCGCGAAAACGGCAGGCCCATGTGTTCCAGCTCGAACACGGCTTCCGGCCCAACAGAACACATGTACTCAATAGCGTCCTGGTCACCGATATAATCGGAACCCTTGACGGTGTCGTACATGTGCCAGCGCCAATCATCGTTAGGATCCGCACTGGCAATCGCGCAGGTAATACCGCCCTGCGCGGATACCGTGTGAGAGCGGGTCGGGAATACTTTGGTAATTACCGCCGTTTTGTAGCCCGATTGGGCCAGTTGCAGGGCGGCGCGCATACCCGCACCGCCACCGCCGATAACAATGCCATCAAATGAAATCGTGCGAATACTAGCCATTCGTTAAAATCCCCAGAGAATTTCGATGCCCCAGACCAAATAGGTCACGGCTGCCACACCCAGCACCATTTGCGTCAGCACGCGCAGCCAGGTAGCTTTGGCGCCGAGCAAGCGGTTGGTGAGGTAATCCGTTAGTACAACCCAAAGACCAATCCAGGCGTGGGCAATAAAAGAAACAAGCGTGAGCAAACTGAAAATACGCATCCACAGATTGGCGTAGAGCGCACTCCAGGTCTCAAAGCTCAGCCCTGGGTTTAAAACGATAAAAGCCACAATAAAGATCACGTAGGCGGCCATGACTACAGCGCTAACACGCTGGATCAGCCAATCGTAGAGGCCGCTGCGGCCAAAACTGGTTACTGCCGTTACCATACCCAGACTCCTGCCAAAACAATCAGAACGATGGCCAGCACCAGGGCCAACTTGGCGCCCAGCTGCCCGCCCTTGAGGGACTCACCCACGCCAAAATCCATAATCAAATGGCGCACGCCCATGACCAGGTGATAAGCCAGGCCCGCCAGAACAGCCCAAAGAATGAACTTGGCGACGGGGCTGGCGAGGGTTTCCTGAACGGCGGCAAAACCTTCAGCAGAGTCGAGACTGGTGTCCAGCATCCACATGAGCACCGCAATACCGGCAAACAGAAAGATGCCCGATAAACGGTGGAGAATAGAGACAAAGGCAGTAATAGGGAGCTTGATGGTGGAGATTTCGAGATTGACAGGTCTGTTTTTGTTCACGGTTGATGATCACCTTTAAGCCCGGGGAGGACAGGTTGTCTGAATCAGCGGCGGGATTCGCAATGCAAATAAAATCAGGGACATACACAGCTATTGCCCATCGCTTCCTGCAAGTCGCGCCGCATTATAGTGAGTGACATGCGGAAACACAAACAAAAAGCCGGGTATTTGCGCACCAATGGCAGGCTCACTTGCACCAACTTTTCCCTGTGATTTCAACTATCTACGCACCAAAAGCATTCACAGATCAAGAGCGGTGCGCCATTAGCGTGCAACTATGGCGCTGATAAATTATTGTTTCATTACTCGCGAAAAACGGTTTCAAAATGCATAAGCAAATCCTGAATCCGTTTGCAGCGAGATTCGCTATTTCGTCAGGCGCTTATCAGGCGCAAATCTGGGTAAAAGCCTACCCCGACGCCAATTAAGTCATCTATAATCCCGCCCGCAAACGGAAACCTCACAATCTGACCAAGGGCGTCTGCAGAAAACGCCATACTCTTGTGCCCCGTTTATTCACCTGTCCTGGCCCCTTGCCATGTACGTAAGCCTTTATTTGTAACTACAGGAGTCAGTAATGACTGACAAGAAAGCTCACTTAACGGTCGACGGTTTAGATGCCCCTATTGATTTGCCCATCTATGCCAGCTCTACCGGTCCTGACGTTATTGACGTTACCAGCATTACCAAAAAGGGTTATTTCACGTTTGACCCCGGCTTTATGTCCACCGCCTCCTGCGAATCCAAAATCACTTTTATTGACGGCGACGAAGGTATTCTGCTCCACCGCGGTTACCCGATTGACCAGCTCGCTACCCAATCTGACTACCTCGAAACCTGCTTCCTGCTCCTGAACGGCGAACTTCCCTCCCCCGCTGAAAAACAAGCCTTCACCCAGGCGGTTAAAAACAACAGCGCCGTAGACGAATCTGTTGCTCAACTGATCAAAACTTTTTCACCCAAAGCCCACCCCATGGCTATCCTGTGCAGCGCTACCGCCGCCCTCGCAGCCGTTTACAACGATGGGCTAGATATCACCGACGCCGAAGTGCGCAAGCAAAATGCTTATCGTCTGATTGGCCAGATACCCACCCTGGCGGCGATGATTTATAAGCACAGCCGCGGCGAAGAGTTTATTGCTCCCGATGCCAGCCTGGATTACGCCGAAAATTACCTGCACATGACTTTTGGTAAGGCCGGTCAACCATCCAAGGTGAGCCAGGTACTCGCCAAGGCTATGGATCGCATCTTTATTTTGCATGCAGACCACGAGCAAAACGCCTCTACTTCTACTGTGCGCCTCTCTGGTTCTTCTGGCACTAACCCCTTCGCCGCCATCGCAGCCGGTATAGCGACACTCTGGGGCCCGGCCCACGGTGGCGCCAACGAAGCTGTGCTGAACATGCTCGAAGAAATTGGCAGCGTTGAAAATATCGACAAGTTCGTGGCTCGCGCCAAGGACAAGTCCGACCCTTTCCGCCTGATGGGTTTTGGCCACCGGGTGTACAAAAACTTTGACCCGCGCGCCAAGGTGATGAAGCAAACCTGTGATGAAGTGCTTGCTGAACTGGGTTTGGAAAACGAGCCGCTGCTGGCCATCGCCAAACGCCTGGAACAAATCGCACTGGAAGACGAGTACTTTATTCAGAAAAAACTCTATCCGAATGTGGATTTCTACTCCGGCATCATCATGAAAGCCATTGGCATTCCTACCGAGATGTTCACGGTTATTTTCGCCACCGGTCGCGCTGTGGGTTGGTACGCGCACTGGGACGAAATGGTAGGCGGCGCTTACAAGATTGGTCGCCCGCGTCAGCTCTATACTGGCAGCACTCAGCGGGATTATCCGGCCAAATAATTGCTGGCAAATGACCAATAAAAAAGGCTGCGACAGCAGCCTTTTTTATTGGGTAAGCAACTTATCGAAAGCGCCTTAAAAGTTGACCTCCGCCATCAACCAGAATTTGGTGGTATCTGAGCCAAAATCGTCGCTGCTGTAGTCCGAATATTTGGCCGTATACACCACGGGACCAAACTTCCTGCTAGCGCTCAATCCAAACTCCGTCCCATAGTCAACGCTATTCACATCCGACGAAAGGTCGTGGAAGTTAGCCGCAAGATTTACGCCTGCCACTGCACCGGCGACACTGAGGTAGGCATTGCGAATACCCGTATTGGGCGTATCAAGAAACCTGTCGGTCCAACCCTGAAAGGCGTGCAAGGTCGCCAAGGATGTAGTGAATCCACGCACACCATCATCTGAGCCCAGAACCTCATAGCCCAGTGTCAGTGACACCTTCGAGATTTTGACAATCGCCTCCCCCAACAAATAGTCGGCTGAATAATCTACCGGATTGTCACCCGCCTCCCGCTGCATGGCGTATTCCAGGTTATAGGCAAAGGTGTCGTTAACCTTACCGTTCCAGCGCACAC
The DNA here is from genome assembly GCA_965652595.1 of uncultured Cellvibrio sp. Taxonomy (GTDB): domain Bacteria; phylum Pseudomonadota; class Gammaproteobacteria; order Pseudomonadales; family Cellvibrionaceae; genus Cellvibrio. The sequence continues at coordinate 20,538 of CBFGWO010000041.1, forward strand.
CAAAGGTGTCGCTCGACAAGGCTGGCGCCGTTTCGTTGTCGATCAAGTAGGCATAGCCCACCAGCTTTCCTGCACCAAAACCTGAGTAGCTGGCATTGAGCAAATGCGTTTTGTGGTCGTGATCACCCTGCGGGTTGTCTTCACCAAAAATACGATTGACATTGGTGACATAGGCATAAAAAAGATTGGTGCCACTTAGCGATTTATTATTAACGCTAAAGGCATCATAAGTCTGTTCGTTCTGTCTCCAACCCACGCCACCCACAAAGCGCTGGTTATCCAGCAGGATTCGCTGACGCCCGTAGCGCACTTCGTTGTTGGTATTTGAATAAGAGAGAAAGGCCTGATTAACTTCCGTACCTTCAGGATCAGCGATGACTGCCGTTCCCGGATTAAGCGGATCATTGGGTGCCGTGCGATAATCAACATCGTCCAGCTCATGCACATCATCAAACTCGGCAAAGAGACCAAAACCGTGATGCTTGCCAGACTGATAGGACAAGCGCGAGCGCAGGGTCAGCGCATTGGAATCCTCCAAACCATCCCAGCTCACGTCTTCGTAACGCAAACGAAAATTGACTTTTACCGAGCTCTGTTGCAGGGATTCGATCAAGGTCGGCTGAGCAACTACCGGCATCGCCGAGAGTGAACAAATAGCAGCAGACAACAAGTATGTAGTGCGTTTTTTCATGTGAGCTTTCTCCAGAAAGTAGCTGTGTGACGTTCGTAAACCGATAGCGCGACCTTAGATGCACTACAAGCAAGCACACATCTCGTCAGCCAAAACACACCGCTGCCGCTGTGCTATCGGGATAACCACGCAACCCCTTGAGCAAAGGCTATGCCAATAGCGGCCCACAAAATTGTCGAATACCAATTAGGTATTTCAAATCAACAACATGGCTTAAAAAACAAAAACTTCTCGCGCAACACGAGAAACAACTGACGCACACGGATGGTGAGACAAACGCAAATACGCGCCAGCAACAAGCAAAGCCAACAACTCAGCATGCACAAATAGATTGCATGGGCTCGGTCACTGAGCCACAAGTAAGCCCCAAATGAAAGCAAGCCCCAAATAAAGGCAGGCTGATCGAGTGAATCAGGATTTCCACCAAGAAACCCATGACAGAACAAAATTAACCTGTGCCAGCAACCCCCGCAGCGGTTAAAATGCGTCCCTCTCAAACGACCCAGAGTACTCATGACCACCACTTCAACCTCCACATCCACTCCCTTGGTAATCGTCGGCATGTCCGGCGGCGTCGACTCCTCCGTCTCAGCTCTACTCCTGCAACAGCAGGGCTACCGGGTCGAGGGGCTGTTTATGAAGAACTGGGACGAAGACGACGGCACCGAGTACTGCACCGCCAAGGCCGACCTGGCCGATGCCCAGCGGGTATGCGACAGCCTGGGTATCCGGCTGCACACCGCCAACTTCGCCGCTGAGTACTGGGACAATGTGTTTGAGCATTTTCTGGCGGAATACAAAGCCGGGCGCACACCCAATCCGGACATCCTCTGTAACCGGGAAATCAAGTTCAAAGTCTTTCTTGAGTATGCGGCCATGCTGGGCGGCGACCTGATCGCCACCGGCCACTACACCCGCCGACTGGACAAGGACGGCCACACCTACCTGCTGAAGGGCCTGGATCCCAACAAGGATCAAAGCTATTTTCTCCACGCCGTGGGCGAAGCCGAATTTGCGCGCACCCTCTTTCCGGTCGGAGAGCTGGAAAAAGCCGAGGTACGCCGCCTGGCCGAAGCTCACGGCCTGATCACACACAACAAAAAAGACAGCACCGGCATCTGTTTTATTGGAGAGCGGAGGTTCAAGGACTTTTTGCAGCAATATCTACCCGCCCAACCCGGCGAAATCGTCACACCCGAGGGAGTGGTTATCGGCGAGCACGCGGGCCTGATGTATCACACCCTTGGCCAGCGCCAGGGGCTGGGTATTGGCGGCGTCAAAGGCGCCGATGAAGCGCCCTGGTTTGTGGTGGGCAAGAATCTCGCTGACAATCGCCTGGTCGTCGCCCAAGGCACAGATCACCCGCTTCTCTATACCAACCATTTGCTGGGCCAGCAGATGCATTGGATCAATGGTGCGCCCGAGGCACGCGAACTGCGCTGTCGCGCCAAGGTGCGCTATCGTCAGGAGGATCAGGACTGCGTGCTGATCCAACAGGAGGATGGCCGCATCCGTGCCGATTTTGACCAACCACAGCGCGCTGTTACCCCAGGCCAATCTGTGGTCTTCTATCAGGGAGACATCTGTCTCGGTGGCGCAGTCATTGAATCTGCATTCAACTGACCCCAGTCTCCAGTGGCCACCGAAGGTTCTTTTTTGAAGTAAGTTCTTTTTTGAAGTAA
>CBFGWO010000042.1:0-22770 GCA_965652595.1 uncultured Cellvibrio sp.
ATGGACGACAGGGAGCTCATGGAGACATGGCTCCCTTTTTTATTTGATGCTTTTCATGCCAGCCATTGAGCACTAGCCTATAATGCCCCGATAACTGGAAACGCCTAAATGTTCCGGGGGTATGTTTATGAACGAATTGCAGCGCCAGGCTTATCTCAATGCGATGAGTCTGGAGTCATACTTTCCTCGCTGGATCATGCCTTGGGCTCCTCCTTCGCAAGCTTGTGTTCGCGATTGGTCAGAATCGGCCGGAAAAGTAGCGCTTAATGACCTCGATGTTCTTCAGGGCGCGTCTAACCTTCAAGCGGACATTGTTTCTCGGGAAAAGCAGTCACCGCTTGCGGTAGCAGAGGTGCTACAGAAGTTGGATCTCAAGCCCGTTCGTCAAAAACAACAACCATATATAGTCTCTCAACAGCAAGCGGCCACCTCGCAGAGGATCGCACCATTTACACTGAGCATATGGCGTCCTTTCGCCAATTGGTTGGTTATTGACGAGCGGCAGCCGCAAGCTGCACTACCCGTTGAAATCTTGTTGCACAATATTTTGCGTTCTTTTGGCGTTGTTCAGTTGTCGCTTGCGGAGGAAATATTGCGCTGGCCGCTGGTCGAAAACAAGGTTGTGCACCAAACAATTTTCCATGCTCGTCAGGCGCTGACTGTTTGGTTGGAGGTTGAGCTTGAGCAGAGGCCAGTAGATAAGCTTTTATTGATGGGCCATAAGTCTGCTGAGCTTTTTCTTCCTGAGGGAGTGAGTTTCGAAGACGGGATTTGGAATGTTTGTGATCTTTCCCTGCCCAATCTTCAAGCCTTGGTCACTCCCAGTTTGGTCGACTTGCTGCGTAATCCACAGTTAAAAGTGGGGCTATGGCGAGCGATGAGCAACTTTGGGGTGTCTAGATAGCCAATGTTAACGCCCGAGTGTCACCAAATAGAGACCGCAGCTGGCTTGGTTTTGAATTTAAGGCGTTTGCGCGCCGACGATATTGCGCAGGTGCTTATATTGGAACGAGCAGCTCATAGTCATCCTTGGCGTCCAGCTAGCTTTGAAGCTTGTGTTTCGGGGCGGCAAATTTGCTGGTTGGCTTTTGAGGGGGATTTGCTGGTGGGTTATGTGGTGGTGACTTCCGGGGGCGGTGACGCGGAGTTGCTTAATCTGGCTGTTGATCAGGCTTATCAGCAGCGTGGTATTGGTGCTTGTTTGTTGAAGTTCGCCCAGGATTTCCTGAGGCCACATGCGGACATGCTTTTTCTTGAAGTCCGTGTATCAAATCGTAAGGCGATTGATCTATATGCAAAATCAGGATTCTTTGAGGTGGGGCAACGTAAAAACTACTATCCTTCGCCCAAGGGCCATGAAGACGCATTGCTAATGGCTTGCCAGCTTCAAGCTAGTCAGTACGCCCATTAATCAACGTTTTACGGGCTTTTTTTGCAGCTTTCTTTGCAGTGTTCGTCTGTGCATGCCCAGGCTGCGCGCAGTAGCTGAAATATTTCCGTTATTTTCCTGCAATATTTTTTGAATATGTTCCCACTCTAACCTTTCTACCGAAAGGGGCATGCTGGGGATTTCAAGTGCTTGGGTTGCGGACTCCGTAAAGAAGGCGGAGAGTATCTCATCGACATCAACGGGCTTACACAGATAGTTGCTGGCTCCTAACTTGATGGATTCTACAGCAGTAGTGATGCTTGAGTAGCCGGTCAATACCACGATTTTCATTTGTGGATGGCGATGGTTTAGCTCTCGGACAAGAGCCAATCCGGAGTCCTGACCTAGCTTCAGATCTAGTATCGCGTGTGTAAATGCTTTTTGCTCCGCTGTTCGCAGAGCGTCAAACTGATTGTGCGCCACACCAACGGTGTAATTGCGTTTGCTGAGAGCTCTTGACAATACGTGAGTGAATGCGGGATCGTCATCCACCAACAGAAAAGCGATTTCGTCAGGCACCATTTGCGTTCTCCTTAGGGCGATTGTGCCAAGTTTAATGGAATCATTACCTCTGTGAGTGTGCCTACAGGTTTGCGATTGTAGAGACGAACCTGTCCCCCGTGGCGATTGAGTGTGGCGTGGGTGAGGAATAGACCTAATCCCAATCCATTTCCTTTGGTTGTTACAAACGCCTTGCCAAGTTGATCAATCAAATCGAGTGGCACGCCGGGTCCCTCATCTTCAATTTTCCAGCGAAGGTACTGCTGGTCCCAAGCTACCCCAATATGGATATTATGCGGATTTGCGTCCGCTGCGTTGTTGAGTAAGTTGATTAGGGCTTGGCTAAGGGTTGGGTGAAATGTTTGCTGTAATGCCGGGCAGTGCTCTGCAATGGCAATATGCACTGTGACTTCCGGGCGCATAATCTGCCAACGCTCAATGATTTGTGTGCAAAAGTCCATTATAGATTGCGGGGTGAAATGGCCTGAATGGCTTTCCTCCGCCTGCTGATGTAGTTGGCGTAGAGTGCGAGCACACTCATTAATCTGCTCGCTGAGCAATGCTAGATCCTGTGCAAGTTGTGGGTCGGAATTATGTTCGCGACGTAACTCGCTCACCAACACTCGCATTGTGGCTAAAGGGGTTCCCAGTTCATGAGCTGTGCCTGCTGCAAGGGTGGCGACGGCCATGAGTTGCTCATCACGCAACTGATCTTCGCGGTGACGGTTAAGTAGGTCGTCGCGTTGACGTAGGTCACGCGCTATACGAACTACGAAATAGGCAATCAGGACTGCGCTGATAAAAAAACTTAACCACATACCCAACACATGGGGATTGAGCCCTGAAGAATGGCCATGATGAGGTGATAGTAGTGGTAGTGGCGTGTGGAAAAAAAGCAGCGAGGTGTAAGCAGCTATACAGAGTAGGCTGATTGACCAAACGTAGATCCAGGGCAGTGTTGTGGCTGCTAGACTTATTGGCACCAGAAAATAGGAGACAAAAGGGTTGTTGGCGCCACCACTGAAATAGAAAACGAGCGTCAAACAGGCAACGTCAATCAGCAGTTGGATAAAAATTTCAACTTCAGTAACCGGCAGTGTTTTGTTGAGGCGTATCCAGGTGAGCAGATTGATGCAAGTGAAAACGCAGAGCGTTGATACAAGTGGCGTCAGATAGAGTTGGCCTTCCAGTAACCAGGCGCCTAACGCACCACCCACCAGTAAACACCCAATCACCAAACTGCGAATCACTACCAGGTGACCCAACTGTGCGTTGCTTGAGGTTTGTGTTGATGAGGATTTCATTGTGTTTCCGCTCTGCTTATCGGCCGATTATACCTAATCAATCCCCTACGCCTTAGGTGGGTGCGATATTTTGCCGCAGTTGCCTGCGCTTGCACGGTGGCGCGCTAAAAAGCCATCACGCTACACGCCTGGTGTATACTGCCGACGTTTTTATTGTCCGTCGCTCGGACGCTGTCTGAGGGTCCGAGGTTACTTTTCGACTATGGCGCCACCTCTGAATGCCACCTTGACTGAAGGTCACGTCTCCCGGCAATTGACAACCATGGCGTTACCCATGGTTTGGGGGTTGATGGCGACCATGTCGCTGAATGCTATAGACACCTTTTTTATAGCTCATCTTGGGCGCGAGCCTCTGGCTGCTCTCAGTTTTACATTCCCTATCATCATGATGGTAACCAGTCTGAGCATCGGCTTGGGGGCTGGCACCTCTTCTGCGGTTGCGAGGGCGATAGGTGAGGGAGATTCACTGGCGGCTCGGCGCCTTGCTACTGATGCTATGAGTCTGACGCTGCTTATCTCAGTCAGTGTTTGTCTGCTGGGTTGGTGGTTTCTCGAATCGATTTTCCTTGCACTGGGAGCGACACCGGAACTGATCCCATTAATTCGCGGGTATATGGCGATCTGGTTCTTTAGTGCCCCCTGCCTGATGCTACCTATGGTGAGTCTTGCCGCCCTGCGGGCCATGGGTATGAGTCAAGTTCAGGGTTGGTTGATGGGTGGAGCAGCGTTGGTAAACGTGCTCCTTGATCCAATCCTGATTTTTGGTTGGTTGGGCTTACCTGCGCTGGGGTTGGAAGGGGCCGCCCTGGCTGCGCTGATAACACGTGTAATGATGCTGATCGTTGCCGTTTATATTCTGCATGCCCGCGTGCATATGCTGGTAAATCCTCTTGTAAGTTGGCAGGTGTTGCGCCGATCCTGGATATCAATTGTCCATGTTGGCGTACCTGCAATGTGTGCCAACGTGATTATTCCGATTGCCAGCGCTCTGGTAGTGATGATGGTCGCCCGTTATGGCACAGATGCCGTGGCTGGCTTGGGCATTGCCATGCGCATAGAGCCACTTGCACTTATTGTCTTTTACGCGCTTTCCGGCGTGGTGGGCCCGTTTTTCGGACAAAACCTGGGGGCAGGTAAACACAGTCGCTTGACTGAGGCACTAAGTGTCTTGACACGATTTTGCCTGGTCTTTGGGCTGTTTCTTGCGTTAATTCTGTGGTTGTTTGGGCGTCTGATAGTCGGCTGGTTTGGTGATCACCCTCAGGTGATAGACGTGGCGCTGATCTATCTGGCGATAGTCCCCATCAGCTACGGAGCCTATGGTTTGGTTATGTCGGTAAACGCGGCATTTAATGGATTGGGGCGACCCTGGCCAGCTATGGTGATATCGGCGGGGCGAGTTTTATTTGTGTTCCTGCCTTTGGCTTGGCTGGGGCAGTATTTTTGGCAAATGCAGGGGCTCTTTGTCGCAACGGCAGTTGCTAACCTTCTGCTGGGCGCCTGGGCCTGGTTTTGGCTTAGGCGCCATATTCGCCAGGTTCAACGTTAATTTTCTCGCTTCTGCGCTATAATCGCGCGCATTTTTCTCTCTGCCATTGATTTTTCGGGAACCCCATGACTTTTACCAGCGAGCTGGCCAAACGCCGCACTTTTGCCATTATTTCCCACCCGGACGCGGGTAAGACGACCATTACCGAAAAGCTCTTACTCTGGGGGAACGCCATTCAGCTTGCGGGCTCGGTAAAGGGGAAACGCGGCCCCCACGCCAAGTCTGACTGGATGACGATGGAGCAGGAGCGGGGTATATCCGTGACCTCATCGGTCATGCAGTTCCCCTACAAAGGGCGCGTAGTTAACCTACTTGATACGCCAGGCCACGAAGACTTCTCTGAAGACACTTATCGAACGCTCACTGCCGTTGACTCTGTGCTGATGATGATCGACGGGGCCAAGGGCGTTGAGGATCGCACTATCAAGTTAATGGAAGTCTGTCGCCTGCGCGATACGCCTATTCTGTCGTTTATTAATAAAATGGATCGTGAAAGTCGTGAAGGCGTAGAGCTACTTGATGAAATAGAACAGGTGCTCAAAATCACCGCTTCCCCTATTAACTGGCCTCTTGGGGCCGGCAAAAATTTTGTTGGTGTATACAACTTTTACACTGACACTATCCATGTTTATCAGCAGGGCAAGGGGCACACAATTCCCGAAGATATTCAGATCAAGGGGTTGGATAGTGCTGAAGCCAGCCAGCTGCTGGGTCTGGGTAGCTATGCAGCTGATATTCGCGAGGAAATTGAATTTGTCCGTGGTGCCACCCACGAATTTGATCTGCAAGAGTACTTGGCCGGGCGTATGACGCCAGTATTTTTTGGGACTGCGCTTGGAAATTTTGGTGTACGTGAAATGCTTGACCATTTTGTCGAGTGGGCGCCCGCGCCCAGAGGTCGTGCCGCGCGTGAAAGACAGGTAGACGCAGCAGAAGAGGTTTTTTCAGGCTTTGTTTTTAAGATCCAGGCCAATATGGACCCGAAACACCGCGACCGCATAGCATTTATGCGCATCTGTTCTGGCACCTACGAGCAAGGCATGAAGATGCGCCATGTGCGCTTGGGTAAAGACATCAAGATCGCCGATGCGGTGACCTTTATGGCAGGTGACCGCAGCGCGGTAGATCAGGCTATCGCCGGTGATATTATCGGCTTGCACAATCACGGCACTATTCAAATTGGCGACACATTTACCGCCGGTGAGAATCTAAAATTTACGGGTATTCCCCACTTTGCACCGGAACTCTTTCGTCGCATCAGGCTAAAAGACCCGCTCAAAACCAAGCAATTGCAAAAAGGCCTGCAACAGCTTTCAGAGGAAGGCTCTACCCAGGTTTTTTTCCCGCTCAACAACAATGACATTGTTGTCGGAGCGGTAGGTGTACTGCAATTTGAAGTAGTCGCCTATCGACTGAAGGACGAGTATAAGGTGGAGGCGATTTACGAGCCGGTTAATGTCACCACTGCTCGCTGGTGTGAGTGTAGCGATGCCAAGAAACTCGAGGAATTTAAGCGCAAGTGCGCTGATAATCTGGCGTTGGATGGTGGCGGACACTTGACCTACCTGGCTCCCTCAAGAGTCAACCTCTCGCTTACTGAGGAGCGGCATCCTGATGTTCGCTTCCGTGCAACACGGGAGCATTAAAACTGCCAGCCCAATTTGAGGGGCACATCGTCTATACTTCGGCGACAGGGCGGTATCACTCCACAGCGAACAGGGGATAGATGTGAACCTCGCCAACGATAATAAAGACCTCGTATGGGATCTCGATAGCTTTAATCAACGACAAAAAGCTATCGACTTCGTATTTGGCTTTGAAAACAAGCTTTGTGTGTATTCGGGTTCGGTTGAACAACTCTACACCAACTACAATATTTTCTTCCCGAGGGAAGAGCACCATAAACTGGTCATCCTGCCCAACCCCTACACGCCTCACGATACCTTTAACGGCATACCCCCGGCAGCAGTCACGCCTACTGGGCTCACCATCATGCCCGGTCTGGTTGCAGGCAAGGCTGCGCTACTACTGAAAATCCCTTTTCGCAGTGGAACAGTGAAATACCGCAGTGTCCCGCTGCAAATGGGCCTTAAAATTGTGCGCCAGCAGCGCCCTCCCCAACGACCTTTTTTGCCGGTATTAATGAAAGGTGACTTAAGGGAGTTGGATGAATCTACGCCCTGCCTGCATTTGCACGCTATTCATGTGGACAGGTTGGATGATCATTCCGCGCTAGAGCGCAGTGGTATTCAGAAGGTGATAGAGCAGCGATTGGCTGAAATTCGTTAGCTTTTAGCTGCTTCGGTTGAGAAGCCAGACAGCAGTTGTGGCTGCTATCTGGCTTTATGATTGCGAGGAACTATCTTTGCATTTCAAAAGAAATGGGTGCCGTTAACTCAAAGCTTTGCCCCGGCAGAGTCTCCGGCATGGGCGGGAAGGGGGATGCCCGACGCACTGCCTCCCAGGCTTCCTTGTTCAACCTGTCGAATCGTGATTCTTCCAGCCAAGCCATCTCCAGGATATTTCCATTTCTGTCCACCGTGATTGCAATGCGCATGCTGCCTTCCTGGCCACGATCTTGTGAAATGCGCGGATAGCGCACACTTGACCTGATTTTTCTAAGAATATCAGATACGTAGAACTGCCTTGCCAAAAGAGATTGCGCGGTCAATACAGGAGCCTCCTCCTCTTCTTCTACAATCGAAACTGGTTGTTCTATGGCAGCAACTTCCTGAGGGGCAGGTGTTGGTTCAGGTGCTGGTTGTTGAGGTTCTGGGGCAGCTTGTGGCTCTGCAGAAGCAATAATTTCAGGCTGCAAAGGCGGTAATTCTATGCGCGGAGTCGTTACTACAGGGGGCTCTACCGCTGGGCGCGAGACAGGTTCGGCACGAGCGGGCTCTGCTCTCGGAGCAGCAGCAACTTGGGTTTCGGGTTTGGGTTTGCCCCAGCCGGAGACCACTGCGACTCGGGCGGGGTCGAAGTTTATTGACTCGTAGCGACCTAGCAGATCACCGGGCACATCTCCCATTTTTAACAAGTCTGCCCGGTAACCAGAGGAGAGAGGAACGCGCCCAATCCAGGTACGCAACAACATGCCAAAAAATTTGTCATCCGGGATATTGCCTAGCTGAACCCCATTCACGCTTATGTTTACCCCGGCCCCTGGGGTTAGCGCGAATACGATATGGTCGTTTTGGGCAAGTGAACCTTTAAACAGTCCGTCAAACTTGACCATGTTATCCGCCTGCTCCGTTAGCAGACTGTTGTTGTTGTTGATCGCCATACCCTCGATCCACATGCGACTGAACCGACGTGTCGTCAGCCCCCCCGGAGCGATGACTTTCAGCTCCATACGAGCAGGTAGTGTGGTGTTGATTAGGCTCTCTGGATCGTCGCTAAGTGCTTCGGAGTAGAGTGCACCAATAAATTGCTCATTTCCCAGCTCCTGATGAACGGACAGGCCGTTGAGTCTTGGGGCTGCTTGGATGCTGGTAGCGAAGATAAATCCCAGCAGGAATATTGCCAGCGTTTCAATACGGATTTTCCAGGGCATATCTTGGGTTCTCTCGTTATTTTGCGGTCTTGGCGCTATTGTTGATCAGGACTTCTTTCTATACTCGAAATACAGCCATCCTTCGCAAGTTCTGGAAGTATAATATACAAAACGGGGGTTGTTTCCCCTTTGATATGACTAATTGGTCGGATAATCGTGCTAAAGGGAAGTGTTGAGTATTAGTTATTACACTTGGGTATCCAGAGACACCATTTTAGATATTTCAGACTATTCTTGAGACTGAATTGACCCAAAATACTCTGATTCGTGTGAATAGAGCGCGAATTTTGCCGGAGCTTGTATGGAAATAAAATCGGTACATAAGTATCCCAGAGAGTCTTTGGAACACTTGCTGGCAGCCATACCCTTCTTCAAATCTGTGCGGCAGCAGGACGCCTGGCAATTCGAACTGCTACTGCAAGCTTCGCGAATTGTCGTCTACAAGCCCGGAGAGGTCGTGCTCCGGCGTGGCGATCTGGACAACTGGATGTATTTTCTTCTTAAGGGGCGCTTGGCGGTTTATCTGATGGAGCCACCCGGTGGCGAAGTTGTAAATTATGTCACGCCTGGCGAAGTCTTTGGTGATCTTGCTCGTCTGGTGGGGCAGCCGAGAACGGCGACGCTGGTGGCGGATACGGGCGCCCGTGAAACCATGGTGTTTGCGACAGATTATTCAATATTTGAGGATTTGAGCTCCTCTCGCCCTATCAGCCTTCAAACGAAGCTCACCTACTATCGAAATACGGTGCATAACTTGCGCTGGAAGCTGGAAGTCTATCGTGCCCAGCATTTGCAACATTCGCTCGCGAACCGTCACAGACAAATTCGCTTATTTACCGGCACCAAAGATACCTTCGAGGAGCTAAAAGCGCTGCACGACCAAGCCAGAGCGCTGGCGTTGTTATTGCTGGAGTGGAATGAAGAATTTGGTGTGCCCGATTCCGCCAGTGAAGGTGAGCCTCCTCGTGTTTCATCCATAGACCCCTAGCCTTGACTAGCAGTTTCGGCCTATGAAATTTGAAGATCTCAAGCTGGAGCCTGGATATCCGCTGCAGCTACAGACAAATAATGCAGGCCAGCCAGAGCGCTATTCCTGCCGAATGGTGGGGTTCCTACCAGGCAGAAGCCTGCTGCTTTCTGTTCCCAGGGTTGCGGGCAAATACGTGAAATTCCGTCCTGGCCAAAAGCTTGTCGCAAGGATGATGGTTGAAAATGGTATCGGTATTTTCGCTTGTGTGGTCGAAGCCCAAACCACTGAGCCTTACCCCATACTTCATGTCTCCTATCCGGAAAAAGTCAGCTTTAAAGGGATAAGGGGTGCAACGCGCGTTGCCGTAAACCAGGCAGTCAGCGTAACCCCCGCAGTCACTGACCAGCCTGTGGTAGCCGGAAATGTTGCGGATATAAGCATCTCTGGCGCGCGCTTGGAGCTGGATGCTCCAATTGGAGAAGTTGGTGACAGAATCCGCCTTCAATCCAAGGTGACGATACTGGATATTTGTCGCGACCTGGCGCTGGATGCGGTGATTCGCTCGCGGGTTGAGCGCAGTACCCAGGAAATTGACGACAACCTGCCTGCCGTGTACGGTGTGGAGTTTGTAGAGCACGACGAAGAGAGTCTTTTGCTACTTTATGCCTATGTTTTCAGCCAGATTGCAAGAGACGAGCGCTAGCAGGGTGGTTGCTGCCCAGGTATTCTCCTTGCGTTATCCCCTGTTAGCCTGCTTTTTCTTTTGTTTGGTTTCACAGCCCCAAACAGCGCTTGCGGTGCCAGATACTGCTGACGATTTGTCATCAGTTCACGATGTGACTGCCCAGTTGCTGCTTCCCAAATCCTACCAACAGCACCTCTCCAAATTGCAGCGAGCGGCCGAACTGGCCCTGGCTACTGACCGATGTGAGCGTATTTTGCAGGGTGGCCTGCAATTGGATCGAAGTCGGCCCGAGCACCCTGTATTCAGAATTTTATGTCGCGATCAGCACCAGCAGAGTTTTGCCATGCTCGTTGATGGGCTTTCCCTTCATTTACTTGATGACACTCGTCCCGGCGGCAGTATTTCCTTTGCTGAATGGCAGCAAGAAATAGACGCTGAGAAAGAGAGGCAGCGAGTTTTAGAGGAGCTTGAAGCCGCAGCGCTCTTGCAAGAGGCCGAGCGACGTAAGGATATGGAGATGTTAAGGCTTGCTCAGGAGACGCTTGCGATCGAAGAGGCGCGGCGTAAACGCTTGTGGGAGTTCTGTCAGCAACAGCTCGCCATAAAAGTAACGACGATGCGAGAAGTCAGCTGGCTGACTAATTCAATGCCCGAAGCGCATGTGGATGAGTCAAATCGGCTGGGCTTTTACATAGATTTTGATGCGGAAGATCTGTACCGGCAGCCTTTGTTATACCGGGCCGAATGTCGAATTCAAAGTGAGGAAGACTACCGCCTTACCATTCGTCCCAGATCCGCTCTCCAGTTAGATTAAAACTAACAAGACCCTTTTCTCCCCTAAAAAACCTTGTCCTCAAAAAGCAGATGCCCCGGATTTCTCCAGGGCATCTGGTGTATCAGAGAGCTGTTAGGCTCTCATCAAGCTTAGCCATTAGGCTGGTGTTGCCGGGCTGGCCTTAGGCTTGCGACCACGCTTGGCTCCACCGCTTGCCTTTTTGGCAGCAGGTTTTTTGGCTGCTGCCTTCTTGGCGGCAGGCTTCTTAGCCGCTGCTTTCTTGGCAGTGGCTTTTTTAGCTGCTGGTTTCTTTGCAGCTGCTTTCTTGGCTGCTGGTCTTTTTGCAGCTACTTTTTTGGTGGTAGCTTTAGCAGTGGCTTTTTTAGCGGCTGCTGCGGTTTTTTTTGCGGCTGCCTTGGCGCGAGCTGCGGCCTTTCTGGCAGCAGCCTTAGCGCGTGCAGCTGCCTTCTTCTCCGCAGCTTTTTTCTTCGCGGCAGCCTTTTTGGCGGCTACTCGAGCTTTAAGGGCAGCCTTTTTAGCGGCTGCTTTAGCACGTGCAGCAGCTTTCTTGGCGGCCAGCTTGGCGCGTGCGGCGGCTTTTTTAGCGGCTACTTTGCTTTTTGCGGCGGCTTTCTTGGCGGCCAACTTCAGGCGCTTTGCAACAACAGCTTCTGCTTTGGCAACGGCTTTATCATGCGCACTGGCAAGCTTGTTGGCAGCTTTGATAGCAGCAGCCTGCTTCTTGGCATCTGCCACTGCTTGCTTGGCAGCATCAGCGACTTTCTTGGCTTTAGCAACTTCGGCTTTTGCTGCGGCGACTTGCTTGGCAGCCGCCGGAGTTTTCTTTTTGGCCGCTGAAGCCAGCTTGGATTGTGCTGACTTGAGAGCGGCAGCTGCTTTGGAAGCCTCTTTGGAAAGAGAGGCAACAGCTTTCTGGGCATCAGCAGCTTGAGCGACACGCGCCTTAGCCAACTGAGCTTTCAATTGAGCCAATTGCTGTTCCAGATTAGCAACAGCATCAACAGCTTTTGATTTACGTGCAGCCATGGTGTGATTCCTTTATTGTTTTGGAAGGGTCAACATTAGTAGAGAAATACATACAACACGCATAAGTTAAAACTTTGTAGGAAAAATTCAAGTTTTTTACTCCAAAATGGCTGAAAAAAATCAATTTTTTGATGTTTTTTTTAGAAAAAGTCGGTGTTTGGTCTTTCTCAAGTCATTTTTTTGTTCGCGTGTGCAAATTTCGCTTTCTTGTTGAAGTTGGATTCAGCAGAGATTGAGATCAACTTTTAACGCTCAAAAGGATTTGCGGTGACATCAATTTCGATTTCGCTTGGCCATTTTGAACTCTTTTGAAGGTGCCGAATTTTGTGTTCGAGAAGCTTGGGCGAGGCTTATTTTTGGAGCTGCTTGGGTGCTTGAAGAGGTATTGTTTGGCAGTTAAGAGGTTGTTTGAAAATGTCAGGCGTAATCTGGCGACAGGCTTTTGCAAACATAGCGTGTTGTTTATCGGTACTGGCATCAAGTCGTTGTGCGTTTGTGTGTGGAAGATTTTCGTTGTTCGGGATGCCGTTGAGACAGGTTTGGAAAAGCAAATTGATGATGAATTTTACTTTTGCTGTTTTAAATTTTGGTGGCTTTTGGGGCTCTCCAACGGTTGCTCATCGGCTTATTTTTTCCATTGCATGAGGCATGGTGAGTTACTCGGTCGGGAGCCGCGTCGATGTATCCAGATGCTCAGGGGGTTCGCGTTGTGTCTGTCGGTCAAGTGGGTGATTTTTTGGGGTAGGTAAACCCGGGCCAGGTGTGCGGGAGTGGCATTTGTTTGGCGACCGCCGGGAGGCTGAGGCTCTGCATGTGTGAATGGCCAAAAATTGATCACTTTCCAAGCTTGTCTCCAGAATGAAGTGGTTATCTGGCGAAATCTGGCTGCCGAAACCTCTGTAAAGACCCGATAAGGGGTTGGTTCCGGGCATGGGAAAGCGATAAGATGCGCATCTGGCCCCATAGGGGTGTCTGCATTCCCGTAAGACCGCCTTAAGATAACAAGAGGAGTACCAGGGTGAGCCGTAGAAAAAAGGGCCGTAGCGCCGACGATGCAAACGATATCGATTTGACCCCCATGCTGGACGTGGTGTTCATCATGTTGATTTTCTTTATCGTGACTGCGTCATTTGTGAAAGAGGTGGGTTTGGATGTAAACCTGCCTCCCAAGAATGATCAGCCACCACCACCAGATGCCCCAGAGAACATTCTGGTTCGTATCTCTGCCGACAACCAAATCTGGTTCCGCGATGAGAACGGCGAGCGTCGCGTAGATGAGCGTCAGGTGCGCTCCAATATCCAGACTTTGCGTGCAGCTCTCCCGAAAGCAGCGGTTATCATCCAGGCAGACAGAAAGGCCAGTGCAGGCACCTATGTCGCTGTACAGGACGCTGCCCTTGAGGCCAATGCTCCTAACGTAGTTTTGGTGCCTATCAGTAACTGATTGGCGTTCGCCAGACATAAAAAAAGCCACCTAAGGTGGCTTTTTTTATGTCTGGGATTAATCCTCCCGCAAGTCATCGTAAGTGGTACGTGGGCTTAGTTTGGCTTTGTCTTTCAGATGCCGCCCTAACTTTGCTCTCTCAGCACTGAAGTGATCCAGTAGCTTACCCTGCATCAGAGCCAGAAATTGCTGGTTGTTGAGACGTATCAAGTGACGATGATCACCGGCCTCTATGTAAATTTCCGGGGCGCGCAAAAGCTCTTCATCGCAGATGACATCAAGGCCGTAGGCTTCTCCCAGAGCTGGAATGGCTCCCGCCGCGCAGTCGATAAAGACATCGTAGAGCTCTTCCTCTTCTACCAGCTCCATATGTCGATCAAAGATTTGATTAAGCGTGTGACGCAGTATCTTGTTGCGTGATGGCAGGATACACAGGGTGTAATGGAAATCCTCATCTCTGAGTAGCACCGCTTTGGCGAGGCTCAAATCATCGATTTTCGCTACCCTGGCGGTGTTGTAAGACCCTTCAGCGTAGTCATGTTCTATAAGGGAAAACTCTACCCCTTTGGTCTTTAGATACTTCTCGACACTTGCGGCAACACCCATAGGTCAGTCTCCAGAGTCAAGGTGATGATACGAGTGGGTGAGTGAAAGCGTCGCTCACCATTGACCCAAGTATAAGTAGGCTTTGATGATCACGAAGGAAGCTTTTTCGAGAGAAATGGACGCTATTATGCGATTTAGCTATCAAGCTGTGTGGGGGAGGAATCGAGAGAGCCTTAACCGCTTCAGGAAAAACGGTTAAGGCCAATTGGATCAGATTAACCCAATTTCTGAAGTTGCTGTCTGACAGAGGCCAGCTTAACGCAGGTAACAAATACTTTCATTGCCGCCACAACTTCAGAAACGCTAGGCACAGATGGCGCAATGCGAATGTTGCGATCTTCCGGATCCTTTCCGTAGGGGTAGGTGGCACCAGCGGGTGTGAGTTTTACTCCGGCGTCAGCTGCCAGGCGTACTGTTTCACGTGCGCAGTTTTTGCGTGTGTCAAAAGCAACAAAATAGCCACCCTGAGGTTTTTCCCAGGATCCGAGATCGGTTCCCTCAAAAGCTTCTGCGAGCGCAGACAGTACCGCATCAAATCGCGGGTTCAATAGGGCTGCATGTTTTTTCATGTGAGCCTGAAGCGCAGCAGCGTCCGGCAGGAGGCGAGTGTGACGAATCTGATTGACCTTGTCAGGTCCAATGGTGCAGGTATTCAGAAACTTTTTGATTCCAGTCAGGTTGGTTGCGCTGGCTGCAACGAAGGCGACACCGGAACCGGCGTGAGTAATTTTGGAGGTGGATCCAAATTGAATCACAGAGTCTTCCGTACCCTGGCGGCGGGTGGCCTCCAGAATACTGGCAAGTTGTGGTGGATTATCAATCAGGTCATGCACACCATAGGCGTTGTCCCAGAATACCCGGAAATTGGATCCGGCAATTTTACCCAGCGAAGCGATACGCTCAACGGTTTCATCACTGTAAACAACCCCTGTCGGGTTGGAGTACTTGGGAACGCACCAGATTCCCTTAATGCTGGCATCTGCCTTAACCAATTGCTCAACAGCATCCATATCCGGCCCGGTGGATGTCATGGGCACGTTGATCATTTTGATTCCCAATTGCTCACACACGGTGTAGTGACGATCATAGCCGGGAACCGGGCAGAGGAATTTGACTTCGCCTTCGTTTTTCCAGGCACTGGTCGCGTCTTTCAAACCAAAGTGCATTGCGGTCAACATCACTTGAAACATTAGCGTCAAGCTGGAATTACCGCCCACGAGAATATCCGCAGGGGCCACACCGAGAATATGGGCGCCCAGTTGCTTGGCTTCTGGAAGTCCATCAAGACCACCGTAGTTGCGCGTGTCTGTACCATCTGCTGCCTTGTAGTTACCACTCAAAATGCCATCAAGGGCGTCGGACAGAGACAGTTGCTCTGCGGAGGGCTTACCGCGAGTTAAGTCCAGATTGAGTTTTTGCGCGAGAATCGCTTGATAGTCAGCAGCCAATTGGGCTTCCCACTGACGCAATTGTTCCGGGGTGGCGTGATCCAGTTGCAAGGTAGTTACCTCAGTCAGGTGTTGGGGGGCGGATAAACGGCGGCATTATAACCGCTGCCCCGGCTAAATTTATAGCGCCTTTTTCTGGCCCCCTGAGCTCTGACAGCCAAATAAAAATGCAGAGCGCTATATATAGAAGGAAGACTTTAGTGAGGTGAGGGGATGAGCGGCGGTACGGGACAATCCAGTGCGTCTGCAATGGCTCGAAATAGCTCGGCTTCGACGATGCTGATCTTGTTGTCGTGAGTGACACATTGGCTCATGGCTTTCAGTAGCTTTGGCTTTTGTAGTGGCTTGATTTCATTCAGTTGGGCGAGCGCCGATTCAAGTTGTGGGAGCTTGCAGTTGGCTTTGGGTAGAATGTCCAAATTCACGAAACCCAGAGGTTCGAGTGCACAGGCAAATGCCTGGGCGGCGTCTTCGAAAGACTGTGCGCCCGCATATGCCAGGATGGACAAGAGCAGTGCGCATTGATCGCGCATTTCGGTGAGATTTCTTTGGCGAAATTTGGGGGCAAGGGGGGGCGAAAGGTGGTGCATGATCACTCTATGTAGCGACCACTCCATAAGGGTTATTTTGTTGTCGGCTTGAATAAGTCGCTCCAAACACTGTGTGAAACTCTGAAGCTGGGGTGAACTGAGTTCCTTGAGTGCAGGCATGGCAAGTTCAACCAGTGGCAGACGCAAGCGTGTTTCCAGTGACAAAACCTGCTCGGCCAGGGTGCGAACATCATTCAAACTCTTGGCGTCAATCAAATCAGCTAGACCTTGCCACTGCTTTTCGCGTTGGTCGGGATGCCTATCCAAAAATAAGCCGAACATCAGCGCTCGGGCAGAGAAACTGTCGTGAGCAGCCGCTTGTATATCTGGCCCCAAGGCGATCAGTCGCCGGTGGGCATCCTCGAGATGATGCATGCCCGCTTGTCCCATTTGTGCCAAGGAGGCCTCCGCGGCGGAGTCGGGAACCTGCCGTTCAGCGTTCACAGATATATCTGGGTGTGCGTTATCAGTTGCAAAGTAGCTGGGTCCATTTTCCTGAGCGGCTGAGTCAACATTGGTTGTGGCTGTGGTCGCAGAAATGCTTGTTTGAGGGTAGCTACCATCCCAGCGCGGTTGTATGCGTTTGATGCGCTCAGGTAATGGCGGGTGAGTGGCCATAAGTTGGTTGAAAGCGGTTGTGACACCAGCGCTAAAATACATATGGCTAAATTCCGCCGCGTTGGATAGTTCCAGGCGGGAGCCGTAGGAGTAGCCGCCGATTTTTTTCAGTGCACCGGCAATTCCATCGGGATTGCGCGTGAATTGCACAGCGGATGCATCGGCGAGAAACTCGCGTTGCCGGCTAACAGCAGCCTTGATGAGATTGCCAAAAAAGGTGCCAGCGTAGCCGATAATAATCAGCCCGAGGCCAAGCCCGAGCGCAACGGCGGCTGAGTTGTCGCGGCTGGAGCGGCTGCTTCTGAAGCGGGTGGATCGCAGCATGTATTGGCCAATCAGGCCGAGCAACAGAATCCCGTGCAGCAACGCAATGAGGCGCAAATTGATGCGCATATCACCATGCAAAATATGGCTGAATTCATGGGCGACAACGCCCTGTAATTCCTCGCGGTTTAACAGGTGAATGCAGCCGCGGGTTACGCCTATGACGGCATTTTGCAGGTTGTGGCCTGCGGCAAACGCGTTTATTCCGTCTTCATCAATCAGGTAAACCGGCGGCACCGGCGTCCCGGAAGCTATGGCCATTTCCTCGACGACATTCAAAATCTTTCTTTCATCCAGATCCTGGGTGTTGGTGTTGAGCAGGCGTCCGCCCATGGCTTCGGCGATGGCGCGTCCGCCGCTGCGCAGTTGTGCCATTTTGAATAAGCTGCCAATAATCACCACGCCGATCACCAATAAACTGACTCCAGTGATCATTTCCCAGGAGAGTGCATTGAGCATGCCCTGTATCAGGCCCGCCTGTCGCAGCTCTGGAGAATGCCCCCCTTGTAAATAGGCAAAAACACCGGCCAGAAACAAGGCGGTGACAGCAATGAGCGACAACACGGCCAACACCAAAAGTACTATCAGGCGTTTGGTGTTGCGGCGTGCAAGATCTTGTTGTTCAAAAAAGTTCATCAGTGGCCTCAGGCAAAGAGAACACAACAAGGATCACCCCCGCATGGCATGGGGGCGGAATCACTCGGGGGCAAGGATCAAATTGCGCCTTAACTCAGGAGAAGGACACCTTGGGCGCTTCCTGGATAGCGGCGCTGTCGGCGAACTCCAGCAGGGCGGCGTCTTGAGTATGGCCAAACATGTTGGCAAAAAAGACAGGCGGAAAACTTTGTCGATAGGTGTTGTAGGCGGTTACAGCATCGTTGAACGCCTGACGTGAAAAGGCCACTTTGTTTTCAGTGGTAGTTAACTCTTCGGATACCTGCATCATATTTTGCGACGCTTTCAGGTCTGGGTAGGCCTCCACCACCAGGTTCAGGCGGCCCAGTGCTCCGGACAAAAGCTGTTCGGCTCCTGCCAGCTGACCCATGGCAGCAGCGTTTCCTGGATCTGCCGCCGCTGCTTTGAGCCCGCTGACGGCTTGGTTGCGTGCGCTGACCACAGCCTCCAGCGTGTCGCGTTCGTGTTTAAGGTAGGCCTTGGCTGTTTCGACCAGATTGGGAATCAGGTCATAGCGTCGCTTGAGTTGAACTTCTATTTGGGAAAAAGCGTTTTCATAGCGATTTTTGAGCGCGACCAGCTTGTTGTAGATGCCGATAACATAAAACACCAGAACGGCAATGATCACCAAAATAATAATTGTTGTAAGCATGCTATTGTCCCTTCATCTGTGGTGGTGAAATAACGCGGTAACTCTGCTGCCTTGTAAACCTGGCGCGGCTAACAAAATACGCCATCAATCGATATATTCAAAAACCTTGACCACCTTACCTACACCGCGGGTGGTACGCACAACATCGGTAATGCGATCGGCTTCGCGACGGGAAACCAGCCCCATCAGGAAAACAGTCTTGGCTTCGGTGACAACACGCACTCGTCGGCCTTCAATATCACCAATTGCCAGGAGTTGCGTCTTCACCTTTGTTGTGAGCCAGGTGTCATAAGCTCGCTCAGAGAAGCGAACCTTTCTGCCCACAACCAGCTCGTTATGAACCTGGCGAACGGTATTGATCTCGTTAACAGTCGTTCCTGCCAGTTGGCGAAGTTCTTCTGTGGGTACCTGGCCGGTTAATAACACCACGGCATTGTAACTATTAACTGTGATATTAGCGTTGGCCAACTGGTCACTGGCTTTTCTCAGGTTGACTTCGGCAATCGTTTCGATGTTGCCGTCATCTATGCGCGCGCCCAGTGTGCGCTTGCCGGGATTCACGTGAATGGGTTCGCTGGTGGTCGCATCGATAATCGTCGTGCAGCCCAGCATGAGGCTGGCCGGAACCATACTGGCGACGACTAATACCAGTCGCAAGAAGCGCAGAAATGATGCGGACATCATTTGCGTCGATGTCATTGAAAGCCCCCGAACAGTTGCTGATCAATTAAATCGCAAAGACAAAAAATCGTGAGCAAGTGTACCTCATGGATACGAGGTTTAGCGACCAGTGGCGCGCGCAACTCTATGTCATGGGTATCCAGCAGCGCAGCTGTGTCGCCTCCGTCGCGACCGGTCAGGGCGATAACACGAATCTCCTTGTCGTGGGCGGCGCTAATCGCTTGCAGCAAGTTGCTCGGGTTGCCATCGCTGGTGATGACGACAAGTATATCGCCTGAGTTACCCAGAGCGCGTACCTGCTTTGCATAGATTTCGTTGAAACTGTAATCCCGGGCGATAGCGGTTTGGCTGGTGACGTCACTACCCAGATGAATAGCGGGCAGGCTGGGACGCTCCTGCTCAAAGCGGTTGATCAGGCTGGCCGTGAGTGTTTGTGCGAGCGCCGCGCTTATGCCATTGCCGCAGGTAAGAATTTTTTTCTCATTGAGCAGAGCGTCAACCATCGCCTGGCTGGCGCCCGCAATCCGGGGGGCGAGCTCTTCGCCCGCCTGCATTTTGGCTTCGATACTTTCATGAAACAGAGTAATGACCCGTTGATCCATAGTGGTTTTCCGCAAAAGCTGTGAGATCTGACAGTGATCGGGTTAGTAGCCAAAGGCGTTCCTGATCCATTCAGGTTGCGCCTGCTGATGGCTGAGGCAGATGACATCAAAGCGGCAAGGGCAGCGATCTGTCATGCGGGATTGTTGAAGGTAGAACTGCGCCGCGCGCAAAATTTTTTGCTGTTTGCGCCAGGTGACGCTCTCGGCGGCCTGCGCAAACCGCTGATTGCTGCGCAGCCTTACCTCGACAAAAACCAGTGTTTGCTGATCTTGCATAATGAGATCGATTTCTCCGAGCTTGCATCGAAAGTTTCGACAGACACTGCGCAGCCCCTGACTGAGCAAAAAGGCTTCGGCGGCTGTTTCCGCCGCTTGACCCCTGGTTCCTTGAGCGCCTGTGATCGGCTCCATTTATGGCGCCTCGCTAACAGCGACCATGGGTAGTAGCTGGGCGGTGCCGTTGCGGAATCTCGCCCAGGTTTGCTCGCGCTCGATCCTGCCATCACTGAGTAAGCGCAGTGCGCCAGTCGCACCGTAGAGGCGCATTTCGGGCACCTGTGCCAGCTGTGGCAAGCGAGGGTAAAGACGATAGGCATCGGTGCCCAGCGCCTGCAAACGACTGAAAATAGCCGTGGCTTGCGCGTGGGAATTGATACTGGCTTTTTCGGGACTTTGGTTGTCGAACAGCCAGGGCATGGCGGTAAAGCGAACACCGTTTAAATCCCGATCGGCCTTGGTGTCAGTCGCTCCTGAGTAAACATGACTGGTGGCATATACCGGCAGATTACCGGCAAAATGAAACGCCAGTGTCGGTTTGATCTGGCGAGCTTGGCTGGGGTCGGCCAGCATAAAAATCATATCGACATCCTGGCGGCGGCGAGCTTGCAGGTGCAGCTTTCCGCCCAGCAGTTGCTCCAATTCACGTGTGCGAATTTCGCTGCGGTCGACCAGCAGTGTGTTTTTGATTACGCGTGAATAGTCACCGCTGCCAACAAATTGTCCTCTGTTAACCACTGTGCCACCCAGAGCTTGCCACTCGTCACTAAATGCGCGTGCGCTGCGGTCGCTCCAATCCTGAGAGGAGGTGATCAGCAGTGCGTAGCGATGCCCCTCAAGGAAGGCCTGGCGAGCTACTTGTCTTGCCTCATCTTCTGCAGCCAATCCAAATTGATAAAGTCCCGGCAAGGGTGTGGGTAGTTGAGTATCCGCGTAGTTTAAGGTCAGCAGCGGAACCGGCAGACTGGGGAGCATGCTCAGCTCATTGACTTTGTCCTTGTCCAGCGGACCAATGACCAAATCCGCGCCTTCAGCCACCGCCAGTTGATAAGCGGCGATAACATCCCCGTTGCTGTCGTACTGACGGATCAGTGGTGCGCGATTGTGTTGGTGAAGTTGGTGGTAGTAGGCGGCAAAAAAGCCATCTCTTACCGCTTCACCGGCTTTGGCCAGGCGCCCTTCCTGTGGTAGCAGGAGTGCAATTTGTCGCGGTTGGTTTTCAATCAGTTCGCGCAGGATGCGCAGATCGCTGGGTAGTGTGCGGTTGGCGGGGTGTTGTGGCCAAGCACTGCGCCAGGCATCCAGCTGTGCCTGTTGCTGCTCCAGGTCTGTTTGGTTTTGTTTCCCGAGCAATGCCAGGCTATACCAGCCGCGCAGCGTGTCCGTTGTGGCCGTTTGTGACAGCTCTTGCAGTTCGGGCAAGGAAAACGTCATCAGGGTTTGCCAGATGGCTTCCTGGTTTTTTTGCTCGTCCGCAGCCTCGGTGACAAGGCTTGATAAGGCAACGCGCTCTTCGACGCTTCCACGGGCGTCACCGAGCAGGAGCCGGGTGCGCGAGCGCAGCTCCCTGAGCCGGATCTCACTATCCGGTGAGAGCTGCTGCCATTGTTGTTCCAGTCGGTTGGCCGTTAGAATGCCGTGAGCCAAAAAATAGGAACCGTCTTCCAGCGCGACTTCAGCCAGCAGGCTCGCATGTGTGATATAGAGTGGGTCCGCCAGCGCTTCGGGGTCTAGATCCACCAAGAGATTGCGAGCCCGCGCAAATTCATCCCGCTCTATGTAAAGTGTGGCGGCTTCAAGAATGAGTTTTTCCCGTTCGGGTGATGGACTCTTGCGCGCCTGGGAAAGCAGCGTCAGCGGCGAACGGGCGTGAGTATCGCTACCCAGGCGGTCTTGCTGATGTTGGGTGGGGCTGGTACCACAACTTGCCAGTAACACCAAAATACCCAGCAGTAGCCCGAGTTTCCATCCGTTATGCAGCAATCTACGACCCATGCCTTGTTCCCCGGAAGGTTCAATGCTTCCGTTTGAGAGAGTTAAATGACCCATCACACACCTGATAATGCCACTGACCAGAGGGGCAGCCTCTACGTGGTTGCGACGCCAATCGGAAATTTGGCCGACATGGTACCGCGAGCCATAGAAACTCTACAAACAGTTGCGTTGATCGCGGCGGAAGATACGCGCCACAGCGCGCGCTTGCTGTCCCATTTTGCGATTGACACCCCCTGCGTCGCCTACCATGACCACAGTGACGACACCCGGACTCACCAGCTGATTGAGCGTTTGTTGGCGGGCGACGACCTGGCACTGATTTCCGATGCAGGCACACCGCTGATTTCTGATCCCGGTTATCGATTGGTGCGCAGCGCACGGGAAGCGGGTGTGAAAGTTATACCTATCCCCGGCCCCTGTGCCTTGATCGCGGGGCTAAGTGCCTCTGGCCTGGCGTCGGATCGGTTTGTGTTTGAGGGCTTTTTGCCCGCCAAAAGTGTCGCCCGGCGAGATCGCCTAAGCCTTTTGGCAAGCGAAGAGCGCACCTTGATTTTTTATGAGGCACCCCACCGAATACGCGAAACCCTGGCAGATTTGGCAGAGATATTCGGTGCTGAGCGCGAACTTGTGATGGCCAGAGAACTGACCAAAACCTTCGAAACCATCAAGTCGGCACCAGCGGCCGATCTGCTGGATTGGGTGTCAGCTGATCGCGATCAGGAGCGGGGTGAAATTGTGCTCCTGGCCCAGGGAGCACCTAAAAAGGCGTCGCGGGGAATAGACGGGGACGCAGAGCGTGTGATGGGCATTTTGCTTGAGGAGTTGCCGCTCAAGCAGGCGGCTGCGCTGGGCGCAAAAATAACCGGCGTGAAAAAAAATCTACTTTACCAGTGGGCGCTGGATTGGCGAGTGGACAAAAGCCAGGGTTGACTGCGGAACGCCTTTAAACAAAAAAGCGGCACTATCAAAAAAAGCGGCACTAACAAAAAAAGCGGCACTAACAAAAAAGGCGGCGCTTGGCCGCCCGCACAATTTGGCTGCTCGAT
>CBFGWO010000043.1:0-22552 GCA_965652595.1 uncultured Cellvibrio sp.
AACACCACCAAAATAGATAGCGCATAGAGCAGCGGCGCCTGATTGCCCGACTGGCGCTCTTGCAAGGACATACCGCTCCATTCGTAACCTATGCCCTGGGGCAATTGCGCGACGATTTCTTCCACGGCGAGCATGGCATCGCCGGAACTGACGCCGGGCGCGCCCTGCCCTAACAAGTTAATAGAAGGCACACCGTTGTAACGCTCAAGGCGCGGCGAACCGTAAATCCAGCGGCCGCTGGTGAAGGCCGAAAAGGGCACCATTTCACCTTGATTGTTGCGCGCATACCAACGGCCCACATCTTCGGGCAGCATGCGGAAAGGTGCATCGCCCTGCACATAAACCCGCTTGACGCGACCGCGATCAATAAAGTCATTGACGTAGGACGACGCCCAGGCTGTGCTGAAAATAGTGTTCACATCCGCGAGGCTTACGCCCAGGGCGGCAAGTTTTTCCTGGTCCACATCCAGTTTGTATTGCGGGTTGTCCTCCTGGCCGTTGGGGCGCACGCCAACAAGACGCGCATCCTGCGACGCCAGCGCCAAAAATTGGTTGCGTGCATCCATTAACGCATCGTGGCCGAGGCCACCCAGATCCTGTAATTGCAGGTTAAAACCAGACGAAGTGCCCAGCTGGGTAATGGCGGGCGGCACAAACGGAAACACCATGGCATCCTTGATTTGCGCAAAGGCTCCGCCAGCGCGGGCCGCAATGGATTGCACATGCTGAGCCTCGTCTTTGCGCTCATCCCAATCGCGCAGCCCGACAAACGCGATACCGTTGTTTTGGCCGCGACCGCTAAAACTGAAACCGATCACCGAAAACACCGAGCGCACATTGTCTGCTTCGTTTTCCAAATAGTGACGTTCAATTTGATCCATGACGCCAATCGAGCGCTCTTTGGTTGCACCCACCGGCAAACTCATTTGGGTGTAAAGAATGCCCTGGTCTTCATCGGGCAAAAACGACGAAGGCAAGCGCGTAAACAAAAATCCGAGCAACAGCACAACTAACAGGTAGACCACCATATAGCGTCCAGTGCGCGCCACCATGCCGCCTACGCCTGTTTGGTAACCCTGGGTTGCGCGGTTGAAATTGCGATTGAACCAGCCAAAAAAGCCGCCCTTGTGGTAATGGTTTTTGTCTACCGGTTTGAGCATGCTGGCGCAGAGTGCGGGCGTCAGCGTGAGTGCCACCACCACCGACAACAGCATGGCCGACACAATGGTGATAGAAAACTGCCGATAAATAACGCCAGTAGAGCCACCAAAAAATGCCATGGGTACAAAAACCGCTGAAAGCACCAAGGCAATACCAATCAAGGCGCCCGTGATTTGCCCCATGGATTTGCGCGTTGCCTCGCGCGGCGACAAGCCCTCTTCCGCCATCACCCGCTCGACGTTTTCCACCACCACAATGGCGTCGTCCACCAGCAAACCAATCGCCAATACCATGGCAAACATGGTGAGGGTGTTAATTGAATAGCCAAAGGCCGCTAACACGGCAAAAGTGCCGAGCAAGACCACGGGCACCGCAATGGTGGGAATCAGGGTTGCGCGAAAATTTTGCAGGAATAAATACATCACCCCGAACACCAAAAAAATGGCTTCAATCAGGGTTTGCACGACCGAATTAATCGACAGCTTCACAAAGGGGGTGGTATCGAAGGGATAAACCACTTCCAAACCTTCGGGAAAAAACGGCTGCAACTCGCCGATACGTTTGCGCACGGCGTCAGCGGTATCCAAGGCATTGGCGCCAGACGCCAGGGTGATGGCCATACCGGCAGCGGGGCGATCGTTGTATTCAGTTTCGAATTGGTAATTTTGCCCGCCCAGTTCAACACGGGCCACATCGCCCAAGCGAATCAAAGAGGCATCGGGATTAACGCGCAACAAAATCTGGCGAAACTCTTCCGGCGTTGACAGGCGCGTTTGCACCACAATACTGGCGTTAAGTTCCTGCTTGTCGATCGACGGCGTGCCACCCAATTCGCCCGCCGCAATTTGCGCGTTCTGCGAGCGTATGGCGCTAACAACATCCATGCTGGTGAGGCCATAGGCCGCGAGCTTGTCGGCGTCGAGCCACACGCGCATGGCGTATTGCGAACCAAACAGGGTGATCTGGCCAACGCCATTCACGCGACTCAACTGATCTTGCACATTGGCCGCAACAAAGTCAGCGATATCGTATTTGTCCATGCGGCCATCGGCGGACACAAAACCGATCACCATCAAAAAGCCCGCAGACGATTTGGTCACACGCACGCCCTGCTGCTGTACCTCCTGCGGCAACAATGGCATCACGGTTTGGAGTTTGTTTTGCACCTGCACCTGGGCCGTATCCGGATCTGTGCCCGCGAGAAAACTCAATGTCACCGAACCCTGACCGCTCGATTCACTGGTGGATGACATGTACTGAACATTATCAATACCTGTGAGCCCCTGCTCGATAATCTGAATTACCGAATCCTGTAGCGTTTGCGCCGAGGCACCGGGATAGCTCGCACTGATGCTCACCGAGGGCGGAGCCACATCCGGGTACTGGGCCACGGGCAGCTGTTTAATCGAGAGCACACCCGCGAGCATGATGATGATAGAAATAACCCAGGCAAAAACCGGGCGATCAATAAAGAAACGAGCCATACGCCTTAACCCCGCTCAGCCGAGTTGGCGATCTGCGCCGGTACTGCGCGCACTTTCATACCGACACGCACACGTTGCAGCCCTTCAACAATCACTTGATCACCGGCAGACAAGCCCGCCTCAACCAACCACTGGTCGCCCAGTGCGCGGGCGATTTTTACTTGCCGCAGTTCCACCAGGCCCTCGGCATTCACCACCAGCGCGCTGGCTTCACCCAGGCGATCGCGGGTAATACCGCGCTGCGAAACCAACACCGCCTGGCTGCGCACGCCCTCTTCCAACTCGGCGCGCACAAACATGCCCGGCAACAAAAGCCCGTCTGGATTCGGGAATATGGCGCGCAGCAAAACCGTACCCGTGGACTCGCTCACACCCACCTCGGCAAACTGCAATTTACCGGTGTGTTCGTATTGGCTGCCGTCTTCCAGCATCAAGCGCACGCCAGCGGCCTCGGATTGGGAAACCTTGCCTGCCAGCATCTGCCGCCGCAGGCGCAGCAGCTCATCGGCGGATTGGGAAATATCGACGTAAATAGGATCAAGCTGCTGAATGGTGGCCAACACCTGCGCCTGGCCACTGGTGACCAGAGCGCCTTCGGTCACCGAAGACTTGCCGATAACGCCGCTGATGGGCGCCAGCACCCGTGTGTAGTTGAGGTTGACGCGGGCGGTTTCGAGCATGGCTTCAGCCGCCTTGACCGCCGCCTGCGCCTGGCCAAGGTTGGCGCGAATGTCATCGTAGTCCTGTTGGCTAACAGCCTTGGTCTTGAGCAGTTCACGCAGGCGCGATTCACGCGCGCTCACCGCCACCAGATTCGCCTTGGCCCTGCCCACCTCGGCCTCGGCGACCTGGTAGGCAGCTTTGTAGCTGGCGTCATCGATTTGGTACAGCTGACTGTCAGCGGTAATCGCGGCGCCTTCCTCAAACAAGCGCGCTTCGATAATGCCAGTCACCTGGGGCCTGACTTCTGCCCGCTGGAAAGCGCTGGTGCGCCCGGAAAGCGAGACAAGCAGGGGAACATCCTCAGCAGTCAGGGTGACCACACCCACCTCGGGCTCCTGGGCTGGCGCGGCTGCTGTTGGTGCTTTGGAGCCGCAACCGGCAATAAACAACATGGCTGAAAGCGCCAGGACGCCGGAAAATCGGGTGGGACGGGTATAGGACATAAACATCTCCATAGACTGGCCTAAAAGGAATAGTGAGAATTCTGACGCCAGTAAAAATGAACGATCGTTCATTATCAATCGGACTTTCTTTGCCCAGCACTTCTTTGCACTCCTTAACGCCGCTGCATTGCTCACGCCTTAAAAGAGAAAGGGAAACACTGATCCGTTATGAATTAACGCCCAAAACACAGGTCTGATGAATCGGCTGTATGGCCCTCTGCCGGATACCCACAGGGCTGGCGCTGGCCTGCCCAAGACCAACTGAGCTATAGTTACCGCCGACTCCACTGCTCCAACCGCACCCGAAACGGTCGCCAGCAGTAAAGCGACTGACCAAGAGACCCCCGATATGCGTTGTTTGAAAATTGCGACCTTTGCTTTCAGCCTGTTGATGACGCTGGCGCTGAGCGTCCATGCAGAAAAGCCCCAAAGCTTCAAACCCCTGCCCGTGCACGAAAAGACCACCCAGGAGATCATTAAAACCCTGGATCGTCACTATCGTCGCCAGGATATTAATGACGACTTGTCGATGCGTTTTCTCGACAATTTTTTGCGCATTCTCGACCCCACAAAAAACTACTTTTTAAAAAGTGATATCGCCGAATTTGACAAGCATCGCGAAAAATTCGATGACGATTTGAAAAAAGGCAAGCTGGAGCGCAGCTTTGCTATCTACAACCGTTACAACGAGCGAGTAATCAAACGCCTGGAAAAGGTTGTTGCCCAGCTCGATGACCCGGAGCATGTCTACAATTTTGATGTTGAAGAATCCATTCCTACCGACTGGGAAGAGGCCGAATGGCCCGCAAACGAAGCAGCGGCTGACGAACTCTGGCAAAAGCGTATCAAGGCGAGCATGCTCGGCCTTAAGCTCACCGGCAAAACCGCCGAAGAAGCGCGCACAACCCTCTACAAGCGCTATAACAACCAATTGCGTCGCATGCTTAAACAAGAAAACGAAGATGCCTTCAGCATGGTGATCAATTCGCTGACAACGCTTTACGATCCCCACACCAATTATCTGTCGCCGCGCACTGCCGAGAACTTCAATATCAATATGTCCTTGTCACTGGAAGGCATAGGCGCGGTGCTGCAAAGTGAAGATGAATACACCAAGGTAATGCGCCTGGTACCTGCTGGCCCCGCTGATAAGCAAGGTGAACTTAAGCCTACTGACCGCATTGTGGCTATCGGCCAGGGCACTGACGGCGAAATGGTTGATGTTGTCGGCTGGCGCCTGGACGAAGTCGTGGAAAAAATTCGCGGCAAAAAAGACACTATCGTTCGTCTTGAAGTTTTACCGGCAAACAGCAGCGCCAGCAAAGTTATCAGCATCAAACGCGACAAGGTAAAACTTGAAGAGCAAGCCGCCAAAAAACACGTTTTTGATGTGAGCAATGGCGATGAGGTTTATCGGGTAGGGATTATCAACATTCCCACCTTCTACATGGATTTTGAAGCCTATCGCAAACGCGATCCCAACTACAAAAGCACCACACGCGATGTGTACCAGTTACTTGGCGAGTTGGAAGCAGAAAAAGTCGATGGCATCATCATTGATTTACGCTCGAACGGCGGCGGCTCCCTGCAAGAGGCAGCAACGCTCACCGATCTGTTTGTCGATCCGGGCCCGGTAGTCCAAATCAAACAAGCCAATGCCACTGTGTCGCGCAGTTATCGCTCCTTCTCGCCTGCGGTTTACCGTGGTCCACTGGTGGTGTTGATTGATCGTTTGAGCGCGTCTGCCTCGGAAATTTTTGCCGGTGCTATCCAGGATTATGGTCGCGGTATCGTTATCGGCGATCAATCCTTTGGCAAGGGTTCGGTTCAATCGATCGTGCCGCTCAGTCACGGTGAGTTGAAAATCACCGAATCCAAGTTTTACCGCATTTCCGGCGACTCCACCCAACATCGCGGTGTGGTGCCCGATATTCAGCTCCCTAGCCTGATTGACAAAGACAAAGTCGGCGAAAGCAGCGATGACAATCGCAACGCCCTGCCCTGGGACCGCATTCACGCCGCACCTCACGAAACCTATTTCGATATTCCCAACCTGCTGCCCTGGATCAATGAGCGGCATCAGGCGCGCATCAAAACAGATCCGGATTTCGTATTTCTGAATGAGCAGGCGCGCTTGATGGAAGAGCTCAAAGATCAAAAAACCCAGTCCTTGCGCCTTGCCACTCGGCAGGCTGAACAGGCGCAGCAGGAGGCAAGAATGCTTGACATGGAAAACCGTCGTCGCAAGGCCAAGAACCTGCCGCCCTATGAGAGCTACGCTGACATTCGCGCGAAAGATGAAGCGGAAGAGAAAGAGTCAGAAGCCAAGGCCGATACCACCCAGATAGATCCATCCAATGACCCCCTGCTACAAGAAGCGGGCCAGGTACTGGCGGATTTTATTCATCAGTTACAGCTTCAGGTTGATGATGAACAGGGCACCAAGGTCGCAAACTTTTAACCTAACCTACAGCTGAACCTCCCTCAAAACCCGAACCCCGTTCGGGTTTTGTATTTCCTGAAGCGATAAAACCCGGAACCTGCGATGAAAGCCATTTCCTTCAATATCAATAGCATCCGCACCCGTCTGCATCAGTTGCAGGCAATTATCGATAAACACCAGCCCGATATCATCGGCTTGCAGGAAACCAAGGTAAATGACCCGGATTTTCCGCTGGCCGACATTCAAGCCATGGGTTACCAGGTGGAGTATTTCGGCCAGAAAACCCACTATGGCGTGGCGATTATGTCCAAGCTGCCATTCAAAAAAGTCATCAAGGGGTTCCCCGGCGACGAAGAGCTGGCGCAGCGTCGGTTTATCGGCGGCCACTTTGATACGCCCCTCGGCGAGGTGGTGGTACTGAATGGCTACTTTCCCCAGGGCGAAAGCCGCGACCACCCGGTGAAATTTCCCGCCAAGCAAAAATA
This sequence comes from uncultured Cellvibrio sp., assembly GCA_965652595.1. Taxonomy (GTDB): domain Bacteria; phylum Pseudomonadota; class Gammaproteobacteria; order Pseudomonadales; family Cellvibrionaceae; genus Cellvibrio. The sequence continues at coordinate 6,740 of CBFGWO010000043.1, forward strand.
CTACGCTGACCTGCGCAATTTTTTAGTCACTCATTACCAGCCTTCACAGCCCATTATTTTGATGGGCGATATGAATATCTCCCATCAGGATTGCGACATAGGCATAGGCGAAGAAAATCGCAAACGCTGGTTGCGCACTGGCAAATGTAGTTTTTTGCCTGAAGAGCGTGTGTGGCTGAACGATCTACTTGCCTGGGGCTTTAAAGATACCTTTCGCGAGCGCACGCCAGAGGACGCTGGCATCTACAGCTGGTTTGATTACCGCAGCAAGGGTTTTGAAGACAACCCGCGCCGCGGCCTGCGCATCGACCTGATTCTGGCGACCCCCGCGTTGCAACAACGCTGTATGGATGTAGGTATCGATTACGATATTCGCGGGATGGAAAGGCCATCGGATCACTGCCCGATTTGGGCGGGGTTTGATTGCCAATAAGCGCGATATATCGTTATAAAAAACCATTCTTTCTATTGCGGCGTTAAAAAGCCTAAGCTGGGCACCTATCTATCAGAGCATCTATTTATCAGGGCACCTATTTAACAGGTAGCCCATCAACAGGCCGCCAACAGGAGGACACATCCATGCGTTTCAAATTCATTTCTTCGGGGATTTTTGGTTTGCTGCTGGGACTAGTCAGCCTTCCCAGTCTGGCCAGCGATTTTCTGGTCTCCACCGACTGGCTGGAGAAAAACCTCAGCAATAAAAATCTACGCGTTATTGAAGTCAGCGTGGATCCCGGCCAATTCGAGCGAGGACATATCACCAACGCAGTAAATTTCAGCTGGCATACCGATCTGGTAGACACAGTGAAGCGCGATATTGTGTCGCGCGAGCGGTTTCAATCGCTGTTGCGCCAGGCGGGCGTCAATCAGGACTCCACCATTGTACTCTACGGTGATAACAACAACTGGTTTGCCGCCTGGGGCGCGTGGATTTTTGACATCTACGGTGTAGAAAACGTCAAGCTGCTCGATGGTGGCCGCAAGAAGTGGGAAGCAGAAAATCGCCCGCTATCGGTAAAAGTTGCCAGCCATAAACCGGGCAACATTAGTATCGGTGAAGCCAATCTCGCATTGCGCGCCTTCCTGCCAGATGTGGTTGCTGTCGCCAAGCAGGATAAACCTGATACACAGCTGATTGATATTCGCTCGCCGGATGAGTTTAGCGGCAAGATTATCGCTCCTGCCGGTATTGCCGAACTCTCTGTACGGGCTGGCCATATTCCCGGCGCCGTTAACGTGCCCTGGGGTCAGGCGGTAGCGGCTGATGGCACCTTTAAAAGCGCTGATGAATTGCGCAAGGTTTATGCCGCTGTTGGTGTCGATGGCAGCAAACCGATTATTACCTACTGCCGGATTGGCGAGCGTTCAAGCCACACCTGGTTTGCGTTAAAGAAAATTCTCGGTTACGAGGTGCGCAATTACGACGGATCATGGACGGAGTATGGTAACTCTGTTGGCGTGCCCGTTACCAACCTCGCTGGTACGGTTTGGGGCGGAAAGTAATTTAGCCCTCAAGAAATTCTCTCCTATTTTTTTCACGCCCCTTGTGGGCGTGTTTTTTATTGTGGGGTTTTACGATGACGGATGCGCGCATCATGCTGCAACGCGGCGTTTCATTGGCGGTGTTGTCAGTTCTCTCGCTCGCCTCATGGCAACTCAGCGACATTCAGGGCACCGGCAGAGCCCTGTCGTTTTCATTGGTGCTGGGCATTTTTTTTGGTGTGATTTTACAGCGCTCGCGCTTCTGCTTTTTTTGCATCACGCGCGATTTTATTGATCGCCGTGACAGCCGTGGGCTCTTGGGGCTGGTGGTAGCGCTCGCCGTTGGCACTCTGGGCTATCTTGCGATCTATGGCGCCATACTGCCCGTGCCAGGCGGCGAGCGCTTGCCACCGGATGCGCATATCGGCCCCGTCTCCTGGATACTGGCGCTGGCAGCGCTGGTGTTTGGCGCGGGCATGTCTATTTCCGGCTCTTGCGTCAGTGCCCACCTGTATCGCTTGGGCGAAGGTGCCTTTGCGTCGGTGTTTGCGCTGATCGGTGTGTTGCTGGGTTTTATTCTCGGCTTTAAAACCTGGAACCTGCTTTACCTGCGTGTTATCCAGGAAGCGCCTGTGCTCTGGTTACCCAATTTTGTCGGCTATGGCGGCACACTGTTTTTGCAACTCGGGGTTTTGGGATTTATCGCCTTCCTGCTAATACGTGCGCATCGCCAACCAGCAGATGAGGCTAAGAGTTCAGGTTTTTTTGCACGCATTTTTGAGCAGCGTTGGCCCACCTATGTGGGCGGTATTCTGGTGGGATGTCTCGCCACCCTCGCCTACTTTCGCGTCGCGCCACTGGGCGTTACCGCTGAGCTGGGCAGTATTGCGCGCACCCTGGGCAGCCAATTCAATAGCCTGCCCGAAAGGCTGGAAGGGCTCGACAGCTTTGCCGGTTGCGCGACAGCGGTAAAAGACAGTCTGTTGTCGAACAATGGCGTTTTTGTGCTGGGTTTAATTTTTTCCGCTTTTGCTTCGGCGCTGTTCGCGGGGCAATTTAATCCGCAATGGCCCAACTGGCGCTCGGCGTTACGCAATTTTTTTGGCGGCATCCTGATGGGCTGGAGCGGAATGACGGCGCTGGGTTGCACGATAGGCACACTGCTGTCGGGCATTATGGCGGGCGCCGTTTCCGGTTGGTTGTTTGCGGTGTTTTGTTTACTGGGGCTGTGGCTCACCTGGTTAGTCAGGCGGCGTTTTGAGGCCTGAATAGCAACAATACGCGCACTGCTTCAGTCCTGTAAAAACACGCGGGATTGAAGCAATCGCAAATACACACGATTACCCGGATTCAGATTTAATTGGCGTTCCTGAATTCGCGGCAACTCCACCTGAATGGGGTTGGTATCGCCCGCCCGCTGCAAATCCAGACGCACAACAGACCCCGCCGTGCTCACGCCAATCACATCAGCTTCCAGCAGACCCTCAGCAGGCTCGGAAAATACTTCGATATCATGAGGGCGAACATAAGCCAGCGCCGGACTATCACTCACTCTTTCATGGCCAGGAGCAGGAACTTTGAATTCTCCGATATGCGCCCAGCCTTCATGAACGCGACTGTGAAATAAATTCACCTGTCCGATAAAGTCATACACAAAAGGGCTTGCAGGTTGGTTGTAGACTTCTTCCGGCGTGCCTATCTGTTCGATCTGACCCTTGTTAAGCACCACCACACGATCCGCCACTTCCATGGCCTCTTCCTGATCATGGGTCACGAAAATGGAGGTAATGTGCAATTCATCGTGCAAGCGACGTAACCAGCGACGCAACTCCTTGCGCACCTTTGCATCCAGAGCGCCAAACGGCTCGTCCAGCAAGAGCACGCGCGGCTCTACCGCCAGGGCGCGCGCAAGTGCAATGCGCTGACGTTGACCGCCGGACAGCTGATCGGGATAGCGATCCGCGAGCCAATCCAATTGCACCAATTCAAGCAGCTCGTGAACACGGGCCGCTATCTGTTCTTTACTCGGACGTGTTGCTCTTGGTCTGACACTCAATCCAAAAGCCACGTTATCAAACACCGTCATATGGCGAAACAGCGCATAGTGCTGAAATACAAAACCCACTTGCCGCTGACGCACATGTACTCCAGTGGCATCTTCACCATAAAACTCCACACGTCCCTCATCCGCCTGCTCAAGGCCTGCGATGATCCGCAGTAGGGTTGTCTTGCCACAACCGGATGGGCCAAGCAGAGCCACCAGTTCGCCGGTGGGAAAATCCAAAGACACATCATTCAGCGCAGTAAACTTGCCAAACTGCTTTTTAATATTTTTTACTTGAATACTCATAGCGATTCTCTTATCAGCTCTGTTGTCAGATCTATTGCCCATCAATTTGTAGAAGCACGCTCGCGGTCGCGTGTGTGTTGCCATTCCAACAGTGATTTCACCAGTAACGTAACCAGCGCCAGGCCTGCCAGTAACGACGCCGCCGCAAAGGCCGCCGCAAATTGGTACTCGTTGTACAAAATTTCAATGTGCAACGGCAGTGTGTTGGTTTGCCCACGGATATGACCACTGACAACACTGACCGCACCGAACTCACCCATGGCGCGCGCATTACACAAAATAATTCCATACAGCAGCCCCCATTTGATGGAGGGTAAGGTTACACGCCAGAAGGTTTGCCAACCGCTGGCACCCAAGGTAAGAGCGGCTTCCTCATGGGACTTGCCCTGCTCTTCCATCAAGGGAATCAATTCACGTGCGACAAACGGAAAAGTAACAAACACCGTCGCCAACACTATGCCGGGAACCGCAAAGATAATGCGAATATCATGTTCGCCTAACCATGGCCCAAGCCAGCCGTGGGCGCCAAACAGCAGCACGTAAATCAAACCGGCGACCACCGGTGAAACCGCAAATGGCAAATCAATCAGGGTGATAAGCGCCTGCTTGCCACGAAATTGAAACTTGGTGATTGCCCAGGCCGCAGAAATACCAAAGACCACATTCAAAGGCACGCTGATGGCGGCAGCCAGTAGCGTCAACTTGATTGCATGCCATGCATCCGGCTCGGTAATGGCCGCCCAATAGACACCTGCACCGCGAGAAAAAGCCTCTTTAAAAACCGCGACCAGTGGGATAACCAGAAACAGCGATAAAAAGACCAGTGCAATAAAAATCAAACTCCAGCGCACCCACAAAGGCTCTGTAGTCGCTTCATTAACCACAGCGCCACGGCGCGACAACGAAGAAACATTTCCGGACATATCAGGCACCTGCACGCTTGCTGGCCCAGTACTGCAATAAATTAATCAGCAACAGGAGTACAAATGAGAAGACCAATAAAACAACCGCAAGCGCGGCGGCGCCAGCGTAGTTATATTGTTCAAGTTTGGTTACGATTAACAAAGGTGTGATTTCTGTGCGAAAAGGCATATTGCCGCTGATGAAAACCACCGAGCCATATTCACCCACAGCGCGGGCAAATGCCAAGGCAAAGCCGGTGAGTAACGCTGGCAAAAGTGCTGGCAACAAAATGCGCTGAAACGTATTCCATCGGCTCGCACCGAGACTGGCTGCTGCTTCTTCAACTTCCTTTTCAAGCTCTTCAAGTACCGGTTGCAAAGTGCGAACCACAAAAGGCAAACCAATAAATGTCAAGGCAACAACCACGCCCAGGGGCGCGTAGGCAACCTTGATACCTAGTGGAGTCAACCACTGCCCTATCCAACCCTGTGGAGCATAAAGCGTGGTGAGTGCAATACCGGCAACGGCCGTCGGCAAAGCAAAGGGCAAGTCAACCAACGCATCGACAATACGTTTTCCAAAAAACTGATATCTGACCAAGACCCAGGCAACAACAAAGCCGAACACCAGATTGATCAATGCACCGATAAATGCAGCACCCAAGCTCAGCCGATAGCTGGCCACGGCTTGGGGGTCAAGCACTGTGCTCCAGAATTCTGCCCAAGTGAGGGTAAACGCCTTGGCAAATAGCGCTGCCAAGGGGATAAACACAATCAGGCTGGCATAGAACGAAGCATAACCCAGTGATAATCCGAAGCCGGGTATAACAGAGGCATGACGCACTTTTTTCATAAGGAATCTTCTTAAACAAACAGATTTTTACGGGCAACGAAAGCGGGTTCCGCAGCACTAAGCTGCGGCGGGCGTAACCCGCCGGCGTAAATCAATAGACTAGCGGCCAGGTTTGTAGATGGCATCAAAGATGCCGCCATCGTTAAAGTGTTCCCGCTGGGCCTTTTGCCAACCACCAAACTCTTCATCAATGGTGACCAATTTGACATCAACAAATTGTTTGGCATATTTGGCCGCGATTTCCGGATCACGTGGACGATAGAAATGCTTACCCGCCAAGTCCTGACCGGTTTTGCTGTAGAGAAATTCGAGGTAAGCCTCGGCCACTTTACGGGTGCCATGCTTGTCAACATTCTTGTCGACAATAGTCACCGGTGGCTCAGCGAGAATAGACAGGGAAGGAACGACAATTTCAAAGGTACCCTTGCCAAACTCCTTTTCTGCCAGGAAGGCTTCGTTTTCCCATGAGAGGAATACGTCGCCAATACCACGTTGGGCAAAGGTTGTTGTCGAGCCGCGCGCACCCGAATCCAGTACCGGTACGTTCTTGTAGAGCTGCGCTACAAATTCACGCGCTTTTTCGTCGGAGCCAAGTTTCTTTTTGGCAAAGGCCCAGGCCGCAAGATAATTCCAGCGGGCGCCTCCAGAGGTTTTCGGGTTGGGAGTAATCACTTCTATACCGGGTTTTACAAGATCATCCCAGTCCTTGATATTTTTCGGATTCCCCTTGCGCACCAAAAATACGATCGTGGATGTGTAAGGTGAACTATTGTGAGGTAAACGCGCTTGCCAATCCTTCGGGATTAGACCAGCCTCCTCGTGAATAGCGTCGATATCGTAAGCCAATGCCAGGGTTACCACGTCTGCTGCCAAGCCATCAATGACCGCGCGCGCTTGCTTGCCAGCACCGCCGTGGGACTGGCTGACCGTGACTTTCTGGTTGTTGGTTTTTTGCCAGTGCTCGGCAAAGGCGCGGTTGAAATCGACATACAACTCGCGCGTTGGATCGTAGGAAACATTTAATAACTTTACTTCTTGTTGTGCGAAGGCAAGGCTGCTGGTCACCAGACTGACAACCAAGGCAATTTTTGAAAAGGTTTTAAACATGACCAAATACCCTAAAAGATTGAATGATTAAAAGTCGTAACGTACAGCCAAGGACAGGCCACTGGCCGTTTCACCCACCGCCGTTGCAATGGCATCGCCATAGCCTCCACCGCCGGTAACGCGATATCTGGCCAACTCATCGTTGTCAGCCTGGGCATAGGCAAACAGCAAGCGAATTTGTTTGCTCAGAAGGTAATCAGCACCTAAAGCAACCAGCGTCGTGCCTGTGTCCTCGGTGTCGGCATCAACAACATAAACCTGCCCCTTGAGAACAACCTTGGGTGAAACCTTATAGCTGGCACCTGCGCCGTAGGTGTTCACTTTTTCATCGTCAGCTGCGGTGAGGTTTTTGATAGTGGCTTGCTGGAGCAGGCCGCCGAAGGTCCAGTTGTTCAGGGTATAGCGAGCACCAACGCGAATGGCATTCGAGTCATTGGTGGCTTGCCATTGTTCATAAGCAAGCGAGGTGTAGAGGGCGCTGGTGGTGTACACCAAGGAAGTGCTGTAGGCCGCCGAATCATCACTCAAATCGGTTGCCTCTTTTACCTCGGGGGTGTAATGCAGGTTGAAGACCACACCGCCAAACGACGGCGTGTTATAAAAAACACCGTTTCTGAAACGTGCGTCAAAGTCCTGGCCTGTGTAGGGAACACCTGTGCTTCCATTCAGGCGAGAAACGTTGCGGACGTCACCGATTTGATCCCCAAAAAAGTCCACGTTGCTACGAATCAGTTTCAGAGGGGTATCTATCTGGCCCAGGCGCACTCGACCAAAACTGCCTTCCAGACCAATGAAACTGTCACGACCCGCCAAGCTGCCGCTACCATTGTCATAATTAATCTGGGTTTCAATCTGCAATATGCCTTTAAAACCTTCGGCGATTTCTGCACTACCCGTTACGCCGATTCGGCTGGAGTTACTTGACACGTTGAAGTCACTATCTTCACCGTTGTCCAGATGATCGAAAGAAACGTTTGCACGACCGTAGACCTTTAAACCGCCCTGCTCTGCCGAGGCGTCTACCGCTGCGCCTATACCCAAGGCCACCCCAATAATGACCGGGATGATTTTGCGAGCCAGGGAGGGCTGCTTTTCTGGCGAGCTGGAAGCTCGCAAAAATTGATTAACTGACATAACTGGAAATCTCCGTAGTAAAAAAATTCCACATCCGGAGGTCCGGTCAGTGAGGTGTGTGTTTTAACGCAATTGCTATTTAGGTTTTTCTGTGTTCACGAACCGCTTTTTTTCCCGCCGCTCCAACTGCACAACCTGACCGTTGTGAACCTGAATCTCCAACGACCCATATTGCAGCTGTGCCAGCTGATGCTGAATTTCGGCCAGGATTGCCTCATCGGTGGTGCCCTTGTCGGGGTAGTGATAAGTCATGCTTTTCTCTCAACACAGGGCGCCGGACACCCATTTGCCCGACTGCGGCGCCATACTAATCAGGTGAATTTATAACGAGAAATATTGATTTTTTCTGAGCTTATTCCAGCCAGAGGCATAAGCTCAGAACGATTGGTTTGTTTGACGGGGAATAAGCAAAGAAAAAAACGGTCTTTGTGAAAGTTGAACACCCACGGCTATGCTGCGCCTCACACCCTACTTTCATGGACATTCGCGAGAGGCTCCACGATGACTTCACTGGCAGTTCAGCTGGACAACCCCGGGCACACCTCATTCCTGTACACCGGCCTGCAAACACTCACTGCCGAGCTGCCGGTCGTGATAGTGCCAGGCCTCAACAATAGCGACAGCCTGCATTGGCAAAGCCTATGGCAGGATCAGCTACCGGACAGTCGTCGCATCTATGTTCAGGATTGGACGAAGGCGGATTTGGAGAAGTGGCGGCAGGGCATTATCAAGAGTCTACGCGGCTTACCCGCACCTGCCCTATTAATTGGTCACAGCTTTGGCGCCCTGGCCGCAGCAAGTATCGCCAAAGATTTTCCTGAGTTGATTGCAGGCGTGCTACTGGTGGCACCGGCCGACCCGGACAAATTTAGAATCGCAGCACAACTGCCGCAAGATCTGTTACCTGTGCCCGGCGTAGTGATTGCGAGCGATAACGACCCCTGGATGAAAGACAGCAAGGCCGCCTTCTGGTCGCTGGTGTGGGGAACGGATTTTTTACGATTAAAAGGGCTTGGCCATATTAATAGCCAATCAGATATTGGTTATTGGCCTGAGGGCATTGCGCAACTGGAGAAATTGGTTCGTCGGATTAAGCGGAAGAGATGAGCACTCCGACTAATTTGCCAGAGTGCTCAACACAAGAAGATTAGAGTTTAACAGCCACGCCAAAACGCGCTGCAAAGCCAGCGGCTGGGAAGCCCACTTCTTCCTGGTAGTCTTCGTCAAACAGATTATCCAGGCTTAAGGTAAACTCCAGCTGTTCGTTCACCCGACGTACCAGTACCGCATCAACACGCTGGTAACTATCCAGTTCAACATCACCGGTTGCTGAAGAAGCACTAGGACGCTTGCCCGTGTGCGACAAGTGCAAGCGACCCTGCCAATCACTTACCGGCGTCCACTCAACAAAGACTCCACCGCGCCAATCGGCGCGTCCATTGATACGTGTGTCATAGTCAGTGTGGGTGGCGTGAATGCCAAGCTCCACAGAAGCAATCGGATTGTAGATAAACTCAAGCTCACCGCCTTTGACTTCGACCGCATCGCGGTTTACCAGCTTGAAGGTGGCGAAATCAAAATCGATCAGCTGCTCATAATCCGAATTGAATAGGCTGGCATGCATCCGCAAAGGCAAATTCCCAAAACGATGGTGCGCAAACAGCTCTAGCGTTTCGCTTTGTTCCGCCAACAAGTCTTCGTTACCTACCAGAGTGTCACCAACTGCATAGAAACTGGGCAGCTTAAATGCATCGCCCCAGCTCACGCCTATGCGGGTATCTTCGGTCACCAGGTAAGACCAGGCAATTTTGGATGAGGTTTGCTCGTTGAGATCTTCCGGCTTATCCAGGCGAGTGCTGATAAAGGCACTCATACCATTGTCTGCTTGAAAGTTGGCTTCGAGAAAAACAGCGGCATTGTCGCGCTCGAGATCAAAGCTGGATGGCATGGGGAAGCCAAGGTCAAGCAAGCTGTCGGCCCTGCCCTCTTCTTTTTCATAGTCCGCGCCAAAAGCGAAAGAGAGATTTTTATTGAGCGTGTAAACGCCATAGGCGACCAGCCGGCTGCGCTCCATCTCCGAATCACTGACTGTGGCGGGCTGGCCGGAATAAACGCCTTCGAGAATAGCGGGTACATCCAGATGTTCGTCGCGCTTGAACCAGGAGGCGCGCACGTCTAACAGCCAGGCATCGCTAAACTGCTCACGCCATCCCGCCTGGGCACTGGCATCTTCCGCCGTGGCGGTTTCCAAATTATCCAAGGCTGCAAACAAAGGGCCACCGCTGGCTGTGGGGTAGCTGGTGCGATCACGCTCAACGTACCCCGCTGTGAAATCCAATTGACGGCGTTCGTTAGCCCACAACAACTGACCACGCGCCGAATTGGATTCCGAGGTAGAACCGGGAACTGGCTCGCCCGAATCCAGGCGCGCTACTGACAAGCTGGCCCCAAGGCCATTTTCCAAAGTGCCGGACGCAGACAAGTAGCCGCGCTTGTATCCATCGGAGCCGCCCGTTGCCCGCAGCGAAATCTGAGGCTCAGCCGCAGGCTTTTTGGTGACAATATTCAGCGCACCCGCTAAGGCATCAGAACCGTAAATTGCCGAGAGCGGCCCCTTGAGAATTTCTACCCGCTCTATGTCATCGGGGTTCAGTGACGACAAATCAAAGCTGCCACCACGCGAGTTGGTAATGTCGTTTACGCGCACACCATCGATGGTAACCAGAGCAAAGTTGGATTCGGCACCGCGAATAAAAAGTTCTGTTACGCCACCTGGGCCACCTGGTTGAATTAAATCCAGACCGGGCAAACCACGCAGCATATCTACCGCATTGGCGCTTGCGCGCAACTCAATGTCACTGGCATCCAGAGTAACCGCTTGTATCGCCTGGGTGTTGCCGATACGCGAGCCACTGACCAGGGTGGTATCGATACTTTGCGCTTTTTCTTCCGCGAGACTGTATTGGCCAACCAGCGCCATGCTGGCAATGGTTAAGGAGAGTAGTGTTTTTTTCACTCTGGGGGCTCCGATGTGGTGGTATTGATCTGATAAATGCGCGAGAGTCTAGCAGCGCCAATGCGATAACGCATGGCGCTTTACACTCGTAAACACAGGGGGGACACTCATAAACACAGGGGATTTGTTTTGACAGGTTTGACCCAAATTCACCGGCGACCTGCTAGACAGGCGCCTTATCCAGCCAGCGTTGCAATCGCGCTTCCAGCTCATCATAGCGAATCGGTTTGGCAATCTGGTCGTCCATACCTGCTGCAATACAGGCCGACTGATCCTCTTCACTAAAGCCATTGGTCACGGCGACAATAGGGATGGGCTTGGTGACGTGGTTGTCTTTTTCGCTGGCACGAATTTTTTGCGCCGCTTGCAGGCTATCCGCTTCCTGGGCATCGTAATCCATCAACACCAGATGAAATTTTTCTTTTTCGAGAATTTCAACCGCCTCAGAACCGTTCAGGGCCAATTGCACATAGCAGCCCATTTTTTTAAGCATGGCGGATATCACCATCTGATCAACCCGATGATCGTCCACCAACAGGATGCGCGGCTGATTGACAACGCTGGACAACTCTTTGGCTGCGGTACTGACCTCGACCTCTTCTTCAACACCATTCACCAGTCGACTTAGCAATACATCATACAGTCGCTTGCGAATAACCGGCTTTTCAATACAACTCACCTGAGGGTACTGGCGCAAGTGGGCTTTCATTTCTGCGGTATCACTTTGCTGCACACTCATCACCAGCATTTGCTTGATATCTTTGTAGCTTTCATGGGTGGCAATATCACGGGAGATCACCATACCGCTCATGCTATTGAGTTTGGTGTAAATCACCACCACATCTACAGGCGCTTGCGCGGTGAGTTCTTCCAGCCGCTGCAACGAGGTGTCATGGCCGCTGGAAATTTGTACCTGTATCCCCCAAACACTCAGTTCTTCGCCAAGGGCCAAAGCGGTACTCTCGGGCAAGTCAATTAACAAAGCGCGCTTGCCGCGCAATTTTTGCTCGGAGCCAAAACGTTTTTCTTCGTGGGATACCACCTGCAACTTGACGCTGAGAAAGATGCGATTGCCTCGCTCCTTGTTTTCCATCAGGTTGACACTGCCGCCCATACAAGCCGCCAAACCCTTACTGATAGAAAGACCTATGCCGGTGTTTCGTTCATCCGCGTCCGCCATGCTTTGGGCAGCATCACTATCGCGGCTGGATTTTTCACTATCAGAAATGACTACTTGCAGCTCGCCAATGTCGTCCTGATCCATATCCGAATTAAAAGTGGCTTCCACAAACACATGATCGATAGTGGTGTTTTTCAATGCGTGACTCAGGAGGGTACTCAAAATCTGCCCAAGACGGGCAGCATCGCCGCGCACACGCAGGGGCATATCCGGATCGAAAAGATAATAGAGCTCCACACCCTGCTGATGTGCATCCAGCGCAAAATCCTGCACCAGTTTTTCCAATACCCGGCGCAATTCAAAGCTGGAATCATCCAGCACCAGGGTTTTGGTGGTGATCTTGGAGAAGTCGACCACATTGTTCACCAAATCCAGTTGGCGCTCTGCCGCTTTGGTGGCCATTACGAGCAGTTCGCGCTGGTGCTCTGATAGCTGGTCTTCGTCTACCAGCGCCAAGGTGGTGAGAATATCGCTCAGCGAAGATCGAAACTCCTGCCCGAGATTCACCAGGAATTCGTTCTTCAATTGAATGGCTTCTTGCGAGCTGCGCTGCTCAAACTCCAACCCTCGCGCTCGCTCGTGCAGCGCATAGTGAGCTTCAAGCCTTTCCCAATAAGTAATGGAGGTCACCTTGGCCTGGTGGCTGATCATCATAAAAAACATCAGCATGATAAAACCGTAAAGTGCACCTTCAACGCTGCCTAACAAAATAGCAGTGAGCGCGGCGGGCACCTGGCCGATAAATAAATAGATAGTCAAAAATTGCCGATAGGGAGCAAACACATTGGCGACAGTGGAATAAAACACCACCGAATAGAGCCACATGATCAGCGTTTCACCTTGCATGCCCTGCACCCAAGTGAGGCTCACCAGGATTACGCTCCACCATCCAGCACCGAGACAGGAGGCAATAAAATATTGGTTGCGCCAGCGCGTGGGGCCACGGGCATAGAGCGCATCAAAACGAAAGAGGTAGTAGCTACGCAGCAGTGTGACTAGCAACAAGCCGGTAACCAGCACTACCGCGAGGCTGTGTTCGCGCTCGTAAAAGTCGCCAAAGGCGAGGCAGAGTACGAACACGATAAAGTTGAGAATCAGGCCGCGCCGACTGTATTTGGCAACTCGCGCGTCGGTATCGCGCATGATCTGGCGATCTTTTTGGACTTTGGAGGCAGGGACAAAAAATTGGAACATAGCGAAAGCCGCCAGGGTTGGGTTTTACAGAGCGCGCATTGTAATCCATGCGCCGTTGTCATTCACGGGATTCGGTGTTTGCACTGGCGCGGCAGCTCCGCCGTGAGTATTTCTGCCAGTCGACGCGTGGCTGGCCCGGCGAATTCCCGGTCGGCAAAGGTCAGGTAGGTAGGCACCTCACGCAGGCCGCCCGTCTCCACCGGTAGCAGTGCCAAGCGGCCGTTGGCCAGGTCTTCTTCAATATAGGGCTCCGGCAGCCAGGCGTAGCCCAGGCCCATGCGGATGGCGTCGAGGGAGGTTTTGATATGGCTCACCGTCCAACGCTGGTCGGCCCCTTGCCAACCCTCAGTGTGGCGGCGATAAAGGCCGGAGTCGCGCACAATAATCTGCCGGTGCTGGCGCATGTCTTCCAGATTGATGGGCCGTCCCAGCTGCTGCAAGGGATGATCGGGGCTGGACACGCCGCGCATGGTGACGGTAACCAGCTTTTCTCCCATAAACCCCGGCGGCACCCTGCCCCCCACGGCCAGATCCACCTGCCGCTGGATAAGCGCATCTTCGGTACCGCTGAGCACCGACTCGAAAACCTCCACCCGCGTATCGGGAAACTCCTGCGCAAAAATGCCCAGGCACGCGAGGATACGCGCCGGGGGGATGATCAGGTCGGCGGCTATTTTGATCAGCGGCTCTACCCGCACCGACAGGCAGGCCGCCGACTGCTCCAGGCGATGGGCCTGGTCCAACAATAAGCGGGCGCGCCTGGCCAGCAGCTCTCCAGCCGGGCTGGGCACGGCTTTGCGCCCCTGCAACTCAAACACTGGCACACCCAGGGCCGTCTCCAGCTGGGAAATCGCATAGGAAATCGCCGATTGGCTTTTGCTCAGTTGCTCCGCCGCCTTGGCATAACCACCAGCGTCTATCACCGCCAGAAAGGCGCGCCACTGGTCCAGGCTGACTTTATGTTCCTCGGTCACACAAGGGTTTTCGGGCTTAACCATGGCGATCATCCAATTTTTCGATTAAATCGAGCGAAATATCGCTGTTTATTATCCGCCGGTCAAATCATTAAATGGCTCCATGGCGATCCCGCCGCAATCACAGGAGCAAAATCATGACCACTCTCGTACACATCACCAGCAGCATCACCGGCGACAACAGCCACTCCACGCGCCTGAGCAACGAATTCGTCAGCCAGTGGCAAGCCCAGAACCCCGAAGGCAAGGTGGTTCGCCGTGACCTGGCTGCCGAAAACATTCCTCACCTGGATGGTGCACGCCTGGGTGCACTCTTTACTCCGGCCGAGGCGCGCACCCCCGAGCAACAAGCGGTGGTGGACTACTCGGACCAGCTGATCGACGAACTGCGCAACGCCAGTGTGGTGGTGCTTGGTGTGCCCCTCTACAACTTTGGCATACCCTCCACCCTCAAAGCCTACTTTGACCATATCGCGCGCGCTGGCGTAACCTTCCGCTACACCGCCAATGGCCCCGAAGGCCTGCTGCCCGATGTACCGGTTTACGTGTTTGCTGCTCGCGGCGGGCACTACGCGGGTGGTCCAGCTGATTGGCAACTGAACACCTTCTTAAATTTTGTCGGTTTCAACAATATCGAAACTGTTTACGCCGAAGGTCTGGCCCTGGGTGAAGAAAGCGTGAACAAAGCGGTAAGCGCCGCACGCGAAAAAATTGCCACACTGACCGCCGCGTAGATTACGCGGCTGTCGCTCAACTCGGAGGATTTATGCAACGCGAACTGCAACAACTTGTTCCCGGTCGCGCCACCAGCGATGGTGCTGGCGTGCGCATAAACCGCAGCCTGGGGCAATCGCCCCAGGCGCGCTTCGATCCTTTTTTGATGTTGGATGAATTTAATTCAGAAAATGCCGATGACTATATCGCCGGTTTTCCTTCTCATCCCCATCGCGGTTTTGAAACCGTCACCTACATGCTCGACGGCCATATGCTGCACGAGGATCACCTGGGCAACAAAGGCCATTTGCGCAGCGGCGATGTGCAGTGGATGACCGCCGGGCGCGGCATTATTCACTCGGAAATGCCGCAGCAGGAGCAGGGTTTGATGCGCGGCTTTCAGCTTTGGATCAACTTGCCTGCCGCTGAAAAAATGAAGCCCGCAGGTTATAGGGACATTCCTTCGGCGGAGATCCCCGTGGTGGATTTGCCCGAGGGCGGACGCATCAAAGTGATTGCGGGCGAAGTGGACATCGCGGATGAGAAAACGGCGGGGCCAATCAACGGCTTAAGTACAGCGCCGATTTATTGGGATTTACATCTGCCTGCGGGCGCGGCATTTACCCAGGCGGTGCCCGCTGAACACAATTTGTTTGTGTATGTGTACCAGGGTGCGATTGCGCTGGGCGAGGATCAACGCCAGGTATCGCGCGGCAACGCCGGGCTAACCTTTAAAGGTGGCGACCAACTCAGTATTCGCGCGCTCAATGAAGAAAGCCGTGTGTTGGTGTTGGCAGGAAAACCCATCCGCGAGCCCATTGCGCAATACGGGCCTTTTGTGATGAATACGCCGGAGGAGATTGAGCAGGCGATTATGGATTATCGCAATGGCGCCTTTTAAAGGCGC
>CBFGWO010000044.1:0-22484 GCA_965652595.1 uncultured Cellvibrio sp.
TCTCCTGCTGGTGCGCAGCTACCAGCTTTACACACCCATCAGTGGCCAGCTGTGGGTCGAACTGCACAGCCTCTATGCACTGGCCGAAGCCCTGGACCTTCTGGACAGCCCGGTTCAGGATCCTCTTCCCTATCACATGGGAATCAAAACACCCGAACAGGCCTACCTTCGCCTGCTCTTGCTCGCCTGCGCCAGGCCCAACCAGCTGCGCCAGGATGAGGTGGTGGCAAGCTACCGCGCACTCGAGAGCCTCAGCACCCTGGGTAAGCTCTCGCACTACAGCCCGGAGCGTAAGGACAATCTCTACGCGGTAATCCTGGACTCTGACCAGCCGCCTCTCTACAAATCCCGACTCAATCTGGCCAACAAGACTCAGGTTCGGGAGCTTAACACCAGCCAGGTCGCTGCCCGGCTGCAAGAGGTCAGCAAATCCGAAACCACAACTGACCTTCCCAACGGCGTTTTGCTAAGCCCGGCACTGAGCGATCACTTAATTCACGCCTGGAATCTACTCGCCCAGCGCAGTTTCGACCGCCATGCCAGCAATGGCCATCTGAACATCACCGTTGGCCTCACCAATATTCACTACTACATCAGCGGTAAACTGCCCTTCCCATTGTTCCTGAACCGAACCAGCGACTACCTGGGGGCTGGAGACAAAGGCGGAATATTTCGCAAACTCGCCGTTCCCCTCAAAGACACGCGGGAAGCCGAAGACGACCCCTGGGGGGAGGCCTTTGACGTCGGTGGCGGCAAGCTCGCCGGGGCGCAGCTGCCAACACTGAACATTGAAAGCAACATTCGCCAGCAGGAGCAACAAAACTATCAGGGCAAACATCCTGTCTATCGGGTTCCACTGGTGGACATCAGCCCTGGCGGCTACTGCCTGGAGTGGCAGGAAGAAATCCCCGGCCAGGTCAAGGTCGGCGAACTGCTGGGGATGCACGAGGATGGGCGCCACAAATGGAGCATTGGTGTAGTGCGCTGGGTTCAGCAGACCCAGGGCTCCACCCAGTTGGGCATTCAAATCCTCGCCCCACAGGCGGTTCCCCTGGGCATCGCCATGATTCATAAGGAAGGCGGCTTCTCCGACTATCTGCGGGCTCTCCAGCTGCCTGCGCTCAAAGCCATCAATCAACCTGCGAGCCTTGTTACCAATGCTGTGTCTTTTCGCGAGTACAACAAGGTAAAACTGTTTTACGCCCGCGACCCCCAGGGAGGCGCCGAGGCGCGCGAAATAAATGCCCAGTTAAACAGACGCCTGTTCGCAACTGGCGCTTTTAGCCAATTCAGCTTTCGCGAAATTCTCGCACCCGGAACATCAAACGCTAAACAAGCGGACGATTTTGATTCTGTGTGGGACAGCTAGTCCACCCGCATACTGGCGCCAAATTCAACGCCAGCCTTGAGAGCGGATAAGTTTGGGGTAATATACCCGCCCAAAGCTCCGAGCCTTGACTATCCTGAGAGAACGCAAGTCGATTCCGATATGCGGCTTGTCTGGCAAACCCAACGGTTCGCCGGTTGACTAACATCCGAAGCGCGAGTGCAGTAAACCTTTATGAATTCGAATAACACCATCCGCTTACTGATCCTTAACAACTCACGCCCGGAAGCAGAACGCCTTATCAGCATGCTCCACAACGCTGGCATTCCCAATCGCGCCCAACATGTGGAGAGCGAAGAGGCGCTGACCAAACTGCTGCAAGAACAAACCTGGGATCTGCTCATCGCTCACGATCAAACCACCAACATCACCCCTCAAGCCGCCATCAAGCAAATCAACCGCCTCAACAAAGATGTACCTCTCATCATGCTCTACGACGAAGAGACGGGTTCAGCCGTAGTCGACAGTATGAAAATGGGGGCCGTTGATGCCGTGCGTCTGGACGAGGATCAGCATCTACTGCTCGTTATCCAGCGCGAGCTGGCCAATCGCGAAGCGCGTCAGGCCAAGCGTATTGCCGACCGTCGCTTTCGCGAAGCGGAGCGGCGCAGCCAACAGCTACTCGACAGTTCCCGCGATGCTATCGCCTATGTGCAGGATGGCCTCTACCTCTACGCCAACGAATCCTTTGCCGAGCTATTCGGTTATGAGGACAAAGGCGATATTGAATGCATGCCGATCATGGACATGGTCGAGAACGCGGACCAGGACACCCTCAAAGGTTTTCTTAAGGAATTCACCTTTAAAGGGGATGAAGCCGGGGCCACTACCCTTGAATTCCGCGGCGTGCGCCAGGATGGTAGCCAGGCGCAAATCAGCCTGGAAGTGTCCCACGTAACCTATGACGAGGAGCCCTGCATCCAATTCCTTGCGCGGGCCAGAGCGGAAATAGCCAGCACCACCGACAACGCGGAACTGGAAGCGCAAATCAAGCAGATTAAATGGCAGGACGTAGTGACTGGCCTCTACAACCGCCAGTACATGATCGATCATCTCGAGCGGGTTATCGATGGGCTGGACGACAAGGCCAGCCTCAGCCTGCTGTACGTCGATATAGATAATTTTGCCGAGCGCGTGCAAGCCGTACTAGGGGTGGCCGGTGCCGATATGGCCCTGGGTGATATAGCCGCACTCTTGCGCAAGCACGCCAGTGAGGGTGATGTTATCGCCCGCTTTGGCGATACCGCGTTTACTATCCTGGTACCCAACATCAAGCCAGACGCCGCCGAAGCCCGCGCGCGCGCGCTGTGCAAGATTTTTGAAGACCATATCGTGGATGTCGAGGGCAAAACCTTGCAGCTCACCGCCAGTGTGGGCATCTCTCTGGTGAACGAAAACTCCACCAGTGCAGGCACGGTGCTTGAACAGGCGCTGGATGCCATGGAAAAAGCGCGCGCAGCGGGTGGCAGTCGCGCGCTCTTGTTTGAGCCGGAGATCACTCAGGACGAAACCAATGAAAAAAATATTGTCGCCGCTATTCAGCACTCGCTCGACAATGATCGTTTCCGTCTGCTGTTCCAGCCCATCATTAGTCTGCGCGGTTCAGAGGAAGAGTATTACGAAGTTTACTTGCGCATGGTGAACGACAAGGGTGAAGAGATTTCACCCAACAAGTTTATTGAAAGCGCACTGAATATCGGTGCCTGTAACAAAATTGACCGCTGGACCATCCTCGAATCCATCAAGATGCTGTCCCAGCACCGGACCAAAGGCAATAAAACCAAACTTATCGTCAACATCAGCCGCCAGTCACTGTGCGATGAATCACTGGTGCCCTGGCTGGGCGTTGCCTTCAAGGCAGCGAAGCTGCCAACCGATGCGATTGTGTTCCAGGTGCATGAGGTGGACGTTACCAATCACCTCAACGCTGCCAAGGCATTGGCTGAGGGATTGCAAAAGCTCAAGACACAGCTGTCGATCAGCAACTTTGGCTGTTCGCTGAATCCGTTCAGCGCACTCAAACATGTGCCGGCGAGCATGATCAAAGTGGATGGCTCCTTCACTGTGGATATCCAAAATAACAACGCCAATCCAGAGACGCTTATTAATCTGATCGAACAATTACACGCGGAAAACAAAATTACGATAGTGCCCTTTGTGGAGAATGCCAGTGTGCTCTCCACCCTGTGGCAGGCGGGCGCTCACTACATTCAGGGCCACTACCTGCAAGAGCCGACCCAGAATATGAGCTACGACTTTAATATGGAAACCTAGCCAGCAACCCGCGTGGAAAGCACCCACTCCAAATCCGCCAAGCGAGCCGGGGTACCCACATCGCTCCAACCACCGGTGTAGACCTCACCGGTAACTCGACCCACCGCTATGGCCCAACGCAGCGCTTCCACCAAAGGAAACTTCTCCCGCCGTTGCGGATAGGCAGCTACCAGATCCGGATGCAACAGGCTGATGCCCGCAAAGGTGTAACGCGGCAGCTGTTCATCGCTGCGCAAATAGCCGGATTGGTTTAGGCCAAAATCGCCCGCCGGGTGAAAATCCGGATTGGGGACCAGCAGCAGATGCCCCAACTGACCATCTGCCAGTGTTCGTTGACGCCAGACATCGAATGACCAATCTGTCCAGACATCGGCATTGACCAGCAAAAATGGCTCAGCCCCAAGCAAGGGCAGCGCCCGTACAAGCCCGCCTCCGGTTTCCAGGGGTTCCGGCTCCTCCGAGTAGCTCACCTGCAAACCCCAACGGCTGCCATCGCCGACAAACGCGCGAACCAAATCGCCCAGATAAGCCAGGTTAATGACCACCTGAGCAATACCCATCTGCGCCAGGGATTCCAGGTGGTATTGGATAAGCGGTTTGCCCCGCAAGGGCAACAGGGGTTTGGGCAGATGGTCAGTGAGAGGGCGCATACGTTGCCCCAGGCCCGCAGCAAGTATCATGGCTTTCACGCTAGTCAATCTCCGCCAGGTCGGCCGACCGAAACCAATCCTGTGCCCTGGCCAGTGGCAACAGGCGCTCTGTTAACCAGCTATCCAACCAGCGAAGCTCTTCATATTGGGCCGTCACCTCAAGCACATAAGCCAGCACGCGGGTGAGATCATCCAAATACTGAGGTCGCTGGTCGCGCAGCCAGAGGCGCGCGAAGATACCCAGCACTTTCAGATGTCGCTGCAAGCCCATCCAGTCAAACCAGCGCTGCCAGACCTCCGAGGTGACCGGTGGGATTAACCCCGCATCAAATGCCAGGTTGGCATATCCCTGGGACCAACGCTTCACCTGCTCCTGGGGCCAACGCAGATAGCAGTCGCGCAACAAGGACACCAGATCGTAGGTGCAGGGCCCGACCACTGCACCTTGAAAATCGATCACCCCCAGATCGCCGTCGGCGCACAGCAACAGATTGCGTGAGTGGTAGTCGCGGTGAACGAGAACCTGGGGCTGCTCAAGGGCCGATTGTTCTATCAGGCTGAACTGCTGCTCCAGGTGCGCTTTCTCATCGCCGCTCAAGCTATAGCCCAGCAGGGCAGTGACAAACCAATCGATAAACAACTGAAGCTCGCGCCTGAGTATGGGCTGATCGTAGGCTTCAACCAGTTCGTCAGGTGGGGTGAGTTGTTGCAAGCGCAATAACGTCATTAGCGCCTGGCCGTAGAGCATAGGTGCCGAATCCAGCGTGAGCGCCGACTGCAAGAGGCCATCGCCCAAGTCCTCCACAATCAGAAAACCACGAACCTCATCCACAGCCAGCAGACGAGGAGTGCGCACACCACGGGCCGCGAGAAAGCGCGCCAACCCGGCAAAAACCCGGGTATTTTCGCTCGCGGGGGGCGCGTCAACCACCAGGAGTCCAGTGGCTCGCCCAGCAGCAAAAAGCCGAAAATAGCGACGAAACCCCGCGTCACCGCTCAAGGGTTGGAGTTCAAGGCGAGTGTGGACCGGTTCGCCACCGGGCAGGATGGCAGGATCTTCTGCCAGGGATTGGATCAACCAGGCGCGCAGCCCGGCGTCCCGCTCAGATAATTTGAGCCCCTGAGGCGGGTGAAAATCGTGTGTCATAAGCACTTCCCGAGCTCTTCCTGAAAAGACAAACCCGGATTCTACTCCAGGCCAACGGCAGAAAGCAGTGCGCCAAAATTCTGGGTAATGCCGGGATTCATTCCCTGCCCAAGGAGATTGCAGTAGAATCCCCGCCTTAATTCACGCCCAGCTGATCGGCGGCCTCTCAATCGCCGCCCCGCCCGAGACCGCTGTTGATGCACGACGCTTTTCCCCACCGCCGCCCTGCCAAGCTCACGCCACGGCAAACCCACCCCTTCAAACTGTCCGGGCTGGCACTGTTGATTGCGTTGATCAGCCAGGGCGCCCTCGCCGACACTGACTGCCCCAGCCCCGACGGCGAACAACGATTACAAGCCCAAAGCCTGGACTGGGTTCCCCTCGAACACTTGAGCGACGCCGAGCGCGCCCGCCTACCCACCGCCTGTTGCGGCGCCTATGTCAGCCCCAAACGCGATGATCCCGACGCCGAGGCTTTACCTTCAGAAAGCCTGCTGCGCGCTCGCGCTGACATCTCTGAAGCTCGGCTCGGCGGCGAAGTGGTGATGAGCGGCAACGTGGAAATCACCCAAGGCTACCGCAGCATTCGCGCCGACTCCGCCAACTACAACCAAACCGACCGCCAGGCCGCCATTGCAGGCAATATCCAGATTCGCGAACCTGGCCTCTTGCTCAAAGCCGAACAGGCTGAAATGGACATAGACCAAGGCAATGCCAGTCTCGACCAAGCGGAATTTGTGCTGCACGAAACCCGTATTCGCGGCCAGGCCAAACGCCTGGAAAAGTTGGGAAACCAGTTAATTCGCCTCACTGGCAGTCGTTTTACCAGCTGCGAGCCCGGCAGCAACCTGTGGGAGATGGCGGGTAGCGACATCCGCATCTACCCCGAGGATCACTATGGCACGGCCCGCCATATGCGCCTGGAAGTGCTCAATATCCCTGTCATTTACTTGCCCTACGCGCGCTTTCCGGTAGGCAAGGAACGTTTGACCGGGTTTCTCTTCCCCTCCCTGAGCCTGGACAGTGATTCGGCCATTGCTGACCTGGAAGTGCCCTTTTATTGGAATATGGCACCCAACTACGACCTGACGCTGGTGCCTCGCTATATGGACGAACACGGCGCCATTCTCAGTAGCGAATTTCGCCATCTGTCCCCCAACTTTGAAACCCTGCTCAACACCAGCTATCTCCACGAGGAAAAGGGCAACTACCGGGCAAGGGACAAGGAACGCATTGAAGAAGGCTTAAAAACCGATTACACCGGCGACAGACGCTGGCTGATGCAGCTGCTGCAAACCGGCGGCAAGGGCAAGCGCTGGAACAGCCGTATTGATTACACGGATCTGAGTGACACCGACTACCTGCGAGACATCAACTCCAGCGCCATTGATGCCAACCGCCAGGCCTATATCAGCCAGGAATTTGCCTTGGGTTATCGAGCCACGCACTGGCGCCTGGGGGTTAAGGGGCAGGAGTATCGACTGCTGACAGAAACGCAACTGCCCTATCGGGAACTGCCGCGCACCCACGCCAACGGTGCCTATAAGTTGGGCGACTGGCGCTTGCAGCTTAACCACGAGTATGTGCGCTTTGATCGCAACAGCCATTTTGAGACCAACCCCGAAAATCTGGTACCCGGTGAAAGACTGCGCACCGACTATCGCCTTTACTGGGAAAAAGATTGGATCTTTGGCTTTTTCAAACCTGGCATCGCCTGGCGCAGCCTGAGTTATCAACTGGAAGAAAACCAGATCACCCTCGGCAAGGACACCCAACCCAGCTGGCACAACGGTCAGGCCAGCCTGGACACAGGTTTGGTTTTTGAGCGGGAGCTTCAACTGGGTGACCAAGCCTATCGCCAAACCCTGGAACCGAGGCTTTTTTACCTCTACAGCGACTATGTCGATCAGACCGAGCTTGATACCTTGGGACGTAATGGCCAGCCGGTTAACTTCGACACAGCGCTGCTGACGTTCAATTACAACCAACTCTTCCGCCACACCCGCTTCGCCGGTGGTGACCGATTGGATGACGCCAACCAAGTGACAGTGGGTGTATCCAGTGCCTGGATTCAGGAAACCACCGGTCTGGAAAGATTGCGCGTTAGCGTGGGCCAGATCACTTATCTGGAAACACCCCTGGTCAGCCTGGTAAGCAGTGCCAACCTGGAAGAAAAGCCCGAAAAAAGCTCCCCGGTAGCGGCGCAAATCACCGGTCAACTCAATGACAATGTCCGGCTCACCACCGACCTGCGCTACGATCACCGCAACCGCCAGCTGACGGGCGCCAGCCTGGGACTGCGCTACCGGGATGACAACTACCGTATTTTTAACATTGCCTACCGCTATAACCGCCAAGCGGAAGTGGTCAATCCTTCCGCGCCCCTCTCGGGTCGCCCACAGGATCAACTGGATGTGTCAACGCTTTGGCCGGTCACTGATCAGTGGAGCCTGATTGCCCGCAGCCACTACGACTTCCATCACCAATTGGAACTCGACACCTTCGCCGGACTCGAATACAACGATTGCTGCTACCGCATTCAGTTTATGGCGCGCCGCTGGCTGGACTTTGACTACAGCGACAACTTCCTCGCCCTCGCTTCCAGCAAGGATTACCGCGAAGGTGTTTTTATGGACATTCAATTGAAAGGCCTTGGCAACCTCGGCGAGCGGGTTGGCAAGCTGCTCGACAAAGCCATTTTTGGCTATCGCGAACGTGAACAATCCCTACGCTAATAACAGTGATATGACTATGAAGAAATTGCTCTTGAATTCCCCGGTGATCCTGGCCGCAGGCATGCTACTAAGCCTTCTCGCCCATCACCATACCCTCGCCCAAACCCAGATACTCGATCGCGTAGTGGCTATCGTGGATGAAGATCTGGTGCTCGAAAGCGAGCTGAAGGAGCGCACTGCGTCTATCACCGAGCGGCTGCGCAGTCAGTACGGTCAACTGCCCCCCATGGACGTGCTGCAAAAACAAATATTGGAGCAGCTCATTGTTGAGCGAGTGCAACTGCAATTGGCCGCGCGCTACGAGATTGTCGTTTCTGATCAGGAAATTGATCAGGCCATTGGTCGCATTCTGCAAAACAACGGCATTACCTTGGCGGTGCTTGAAGAGGATTTGCAACGTCAGGGCATGAGCATGGCGGATTTGCGCAAGCAAATTTCCCAGGATCTGACCATCAATCACTTGCAGCAGGGTGTGGTGAACGGCCGCATCAGCGTTACCGAGCAGGAAATCGACAATTTCCTCGCGTCCACCGATGGCAAATTTGCCACCTCCCCCGACTTTCGCCTCGGCCATATTCTGATTTCCGTTCCCAGCACCGCCGATCAGGAAATGATTCGCGCGGCAGAAAAAGAGGCCACGGACATTTACGAAAAGCTGCTGTCAGGCGGTGATTTCAGTCAGCTGGCCATTGCTCACTCCAATGATCAAAGCGCGCTTCAGGGCGGCGACATCGGCTGGCGCAAGCTGGCACAGTTGCCGGATCTTTTTGCACGTCAACTTGCCGACCTTAAGGTGGGCGAGGTGTCCAAACCTTTCCGTAGCGGTGCGGGCTTTCACCTGATCAAAAATATGGAGCAGCGTGGCGGCGGTGAACAACTGGTTGAGCAAACCAAGGCACGTCACATTCTGATCAAAGAGACCGAAATCATGGATGCGCAACAGGCGCGCGCCAAGTTACTTGAGCTGAAATCACGTGTTGAAGCGGGCGAGGACTTTGCCAAACTCGCGCGTGAAAATTCCGAAGACACTGGCTCCATGCTCAGCGGCGGTGACCTGGGCTGGGCCATGCCCGGTATGTTTGTGCCTATCTTTGAAGAAACCCTGGCGCGCACAGAAATCGGTCAGGTCAGCGAGCCTTTCAAAAGTGAATTTGGTTGGCACATATTACAAGTGCAGGAACGTCGCAAAGAAGACATGAGCGAGCAAATGAAGCGCAACCAGGCAGCCAACCTGATTCGCTCGCGTCGCTACGATGAAGAGTTCCAGGCCTGGCTGACGCAAATCCGCGAAGAAGCCTACGTCGAAATCAAAATATGAAACACGGCTACCGCGTCGCCCTGACCCCGGGTGAACCGGCTGGCATAGGCCCGGACTTGCTGGTCGCACTTGCCCAGCAAGCCCAGGCCCATGAGCTGGTCGCCGTTGCCGATCCGCAATTGCTATTGGCACGCGCCGAGTTGCTCAAATTACCGCTCAAACTGCGCCTGCTCGAACCGGGTCTGACACCTCGCCCTCTGGCAGCCGGAGAGTTGGGCATAGCGCCCGTTGCGCTTGAAGCGCCCGCTGAGCCTGGCAAGCTGGATGCGCGCAACAGCCGCTATGTGCTCAACACTCTCGACCGTGCGATCAACGGCTGCTTGAATGGTGAATTCGCCGCGCTGGTGACAGGCCCGGTGCACAAGGGCGTTATCAACGATGCGGGCATTCCCTTTAGCGGCCACACTGAATACCTGGCAGAGCACACCCACACTGACAAGGTGGTGATGATGCTCGCCACCCAGGGGCTGCGCGTCGCCCTGGCCACTACCCATCTACCCCTTAAAGATGTGGCCGCCGCAATTACCCCGACAGAACTGACCCGGGTTATTGAGATTCTCGACCAGGACCTGCGCACCCAATTCGGCATTATCCAACCGCGCATTTTGGTGTGTGGCCTCAACCCCCACGCGGGCGAAGGCGGCCATCTGGGACGGGAAGAAATCGAGATTATTGAGCCGGTGTTAGCGCAACTGCGCCAGCGCGGCCTGACGCTCCTGGGCCCCCTGCCCGCTGACACCCTCTTCACCCCTAAATACCTGGATGAAGCTGACGCCGTGCTCGCCATGTACCACGACCAGGGCTTGCCAGTGCTCAAGTTCAAGGGCTTTGGTCAAGCGGTGAATATCACCCTGGGCCTACCGCTGATTCGCACCTCAGTGGATCACGGTACCGCCCTGGATTTGGCTGGCACTGGCCGCGCCCAACTCGGCAGCCTGCACACAGCCCTGGATTACGCCCTGGCCATGGTCGCCGCACGCGCATCAGCCCAGACGTCTGGAAACCTTTCCCACGCATGAAGAAAAACGCTCACACCAATACCCAGGCCCCGCATCGGGCGCGCAAACGCTTTGGCCAAAACTTTTTAATCGATCACGGCGTGATTCGCGAGATAGTGCGGGCCATTCATCCCAAGCCCGGCGACCAGTTGGTAGAAATTGGTCCCGGCAAGGGCGCCATTACCCAACTGCTGGCCGATTCAGGCGCCCAGCTGAGTGTGATAGAGCTGGATAGGGATCTGGTGCCCTGGCTGCGGGTGCGCTTTGAAAAGTATCCCGGCTTTCGCCTGTACCAAGCCGATGCCCTGGCCTTTGATTTCACCCAACTCATGGTGGATGGCCAGCCGCTGCGCATTGTCGGCAACCTGCCCTACAACATTTCCACGCCGCTGATTTTTCATTTGCTTAGCTACGCAGAGCGCGTGAGCGACATGCACTTTATGCTGCAAAAAGAAGTGGTTAAACGCATGGCGGCACAGCCGGGCGAAAGCGCTTACGGCCGCCTGGGGATCATGGTGCAGTACCACTGCGCGGTAGAAGAGCTGTTCGAGGTGCCACCTGAATCCTTTGACCCGGCGCCCAAGATAGACTCGGCGATTGTCAGACTCACGCCCCACGTTCAGCGCCCCTTTGTGGCTCGGGACTATCGCCTGTTTGAGCGGCTGGTCAATCTGAGTTTTCAGCAGCGGCGCAAAACCTTGCGCAACTCGCTGAAGGGCGCCCTATCCGCCGAGGTGATCGACCGCTTGCCGGTGGACGGCAATGCCCGCGCCGAAACTCTTTCACTGGAAACTTTTGTGCAGCTTAGCAACCTGTTGCACGCCAGCGACTTCACCGGCCCCCAGGCCGATCAACTCAGCTCCCATTTTGACGATTCACACTAACGCCATGTCGCAACCCATCGAGGTCCGGGTACAAACCCGTTATGTCGCTGCCCAATCGCAACCGGCCCAGCGGCGCTTTGTGTTCACCTACACCATCACCATCAGCAACCAGGGCGAGGAGGCTGCGCAATTGATCAGTCGCCACTGGCGTATTCGCGATGCGCGCGATCAGCTTCAGGAAGTTCAAGGTCTTGGGGTCGTTGGTGAACAACCTCATCTGGCGCCCGGCGCCAGCTATACCTACACCAGCGGCGTCATCCTAGAAACCGAAACCGGCATGATGGAAGGCAGCTACGAATTCGAACGCGAGGACGGTGAGCGCTTTACCGCCCCCATACCCGCGTTTGCGCTGGTGCCGCCCCACGCCATGCATTGACGGACACAGGTATGAGCACCTATGCCATAGGCGATATCCAGGGATGCTACAGCGCGTTGCGCTGCCTGCTGGACAAGATTGCGTTTGACCCCAGCAAGGATCGCCTGTGGTTGGCGGGCGATCTGGTAAGCCGGGGGCCTGACTCACTCGATACACTCAGGTTTTTAAAAAACCTGGGCGACTCAGTTACCTTTGTACTCGGCAACCACGATTTGCATCTGCTCGCCCTAGCCGAAGGCATTCGCCAACCCCATCCCGGCGATGCACTTGAGCCGGTATTAAATGCACCAGACAGGGATGAACTGCTCGACTGGTTGCGTCACGGCAAAGTATTGCATCAAGACAAACGCCTGGGCTTTGTGATGGTTCATGCCGGTATTCCCCCCCAGTGGAGCCTGAGCCAGGCGGTGGCCCACGCGCGCGAACTCGAAGCTGTGCTCCACAGCCCTCACTACCGCGATTTTCTCGCCAACATGTACGGCAACCAGCCCAACCGCTGGAAAAATAAGCTCATCGGTTACGACCGCCTACGCGTGATCACCAATTACTTTACGCGCATGCGTTTTTGCACCGAAAAAGGCGAAATGGAATTTGCGACCAAAACCGGCGCCCTGGATGCACCACCGGGTTTTGCGCCCTGGTTCGTCCACCCACTGCGCAAAACTCGCGACCACCGAATCTTATTCGGGCATTGGGCCGCCCTCGAAGGCAAGGTAGACACGCCAAGTGTGTTCGCTTTGGATACGGGCTGCGTTTGGGGCGGTAGCCTTTCGGCTCTGCGCCTTGAAGATGAAACCTGGTTTCGCTGTCAATGCGCACCCGTCCCCCAGGCGGAATAACACTGCATATATGGCGCCATGCCATTTTTCCATGGAGAATGCGCGCGCTGTCATAACCTGGGTTTTGGACAGCCGCTAGAATGGCGCAAATCTTAGAAATCCCCTTCCATTGAATTCACACGCAGTATCAAAGGAGATCTTTCATGAAACTCAAACACCTGATTGCTACCGGACTTTTGTGCGGTTCCAGTGTTGCATTGGCACAGAGCTATCAATTTGAAGTCGGCGGCGGACTTACCCATGTGGATCCTGACGCTGGCAACAGCGATACTCAGGTCTACGGTCATGGTCGCTATCACTTTACCCGTGTACAAACAGCTCAACGCCCACTGGCGGAAGCGGCCTTTCTTGCCAGATCCAGCAACGCCTATGTACGTGGATACGACGATCTGGATGTTATCCAGGCCGGTGCCGAGTTTTATATTCCCGACAGTATTTTTTATGTCGCCGCGGAAGTTACCCGCGTGGATTATCCGGGGCAAGCGCGTAATAACGACTGGGGCGTCAAGCTGGGCCTAACACCGATTGAAGGGCTGCTGGTTTGGACCGGTTATTACGACGAACCGGGTTACGACCTCAACCTGCACGCGAAGTATGTGATTGATCTTGGCCGCAACAACGCCGTCAATCTGGAAGCGGGTTTTGTCGACTACGATGAAGACAACCACGCGTATCTTATGGGGGATTTTTACTTTGATCGCACCTTTAGCGCAGGGGTGGGCTACCTGGATGATGGCGACGACGGCTACCTGATTCGCACACGCAAGTTCTTTACCGAAGCGATTTCGGCGGAAGCCAGCTTCACCAAATCCGACTATGCTGACCAACTAAGCCTGGGCGCCAGCTTTCGCTTTTAATTAGCTGACGCCAGCAAGCGGCTAAAGCGCCGACAGTGAATTGGCCAGATGCAATTCGCTGTCGGCAACCACCACGCGATTTCTCCCCCCATGTTTGGCCGCATAAAGAGCATCGTCGGCCGACTTAAACAGCGACTCCAGCGGTTCGTTGGCGCTGAGTCCGGCCACGCCCATACTCACCGTTACTTTCAAGCCTTGTGCCAAGTCTTGTGCAAAGGTTGCAGACGCGATCAGCTCGCGCAGCTTCTCAGCAATAGTGACTGCCTGACCCACGCGGGTATTTCTGCACACCAGCACAAACTCTTCACCGCCCCAGCGCGCAAATAAATCATCGCTGCGAATATATTCCTGTACCAAAGACGTTACCTCGGCCAGCACCTGATCACCGACGGCATGACCATAGTTGTCGTTGATACGCTTAAAGTGGTCTATATCCATCATCACAATCGAGAGAGGCTTGGAATGGCTGCGCCATTCCCACAACCCGAGCTTTATTGCCTCCTCAATACCCTGTCGATTAAACGCTCCCGTCAGTGAATCGGTGCGCGATTTTTCTTCCAGCTGCTTACCGCGCATATCCAGCAGTGCATTAATCTCCAGCAGCTCCTGTTCACGTCTTTTTTGTTGGCGAACTTCATCGCTCAATTTCACAATCCGGTAGGCCAAAAAAGCCAGAATGATCACCAGCCAGAACGCCATAATGCTCAAATACCACTCTTCAGTAGAGAGATACTGGCCCTCAAATTCGACTTTATGTAAACGAAAATGATGGTCGCCCAAATTGCTGCCACTGACGATGCTGGTGCCGGTTTGCACTTCAACCACCACCACGTTATCGAACTGCGGATGACCTAACTGGGGCGGGATCTTGTATTCCAGCAACCACCAGTTGGCGACAAAAAAGTCGCTCAGCGAAAAACTCACAGGCTCACTAAGCAAACTGGCGTTGAACTCTATTTGGTTGTATTTGGTACTGGGGTCTTCGCCGCGTCGACTGTAGGCAGGATCGAAATTGCGCAAATACACACGCACAGTTTCACTGGCTCCGCGATAATCAAGCCAGAGCTTGATGGTTTCAAATCGGCTCAGATCCACACCCCGATAGCGCTCCGGGTCCAGGAGTATTTCGAAGCCACAAAAGGGATAGGTGTATTGACCGCGCAATTCACAGCGCCATGCGAAATTCACTGGGTCGATAAGTTCGACCTGACTATTACCCCCGGAGGTGGCATCGTCATACAAATGAATGGCGTAGCCGCTGGCACTATCAATAACAAAGGTGCGTTTAAGTATGCGTTTTTCCGCGCTGATGGCGATCAGCGTGAGCGCAACCAAGATCACCAGAAGGAATTCGAGGCGAAATCGCCTCGGCAAAAAAGAATTGGCCATAAAGGAAATGCTCCATATCAAGGCGCAATGATGAACCTCTTCGCCGGGCGCGCTTGAAGCATAGTCAGCTATCCCGGTATCAGCAACCAACAGGCTTGCTCAGCCGAGTGCAGATGTGTAGATTCGCCAAACTCAGCCACAGCCGGACACACGAGTGGACATAGAACTGCTTCGCACCTTTATCACGATTACGCGCGTGCGCCACTTCGGCAAGGCAGCTGAGCAACTGTGCATCACACCGGCGGCAGTCAGTGCGCGTATTCGTCAGCTGGAACAGATGCTCGGCGTCAGTTTGCTGGAACGGGCTCGCGGCAATATTCACATGACCGCCGCCGGCGAACGCCTTCTGCCCCACGCCCGGCGGTTGCTGGATGCCTGGACACTGGCGCAAGCCGACCTTAGCCTGCCCCAATCCCAATCACATCCCATCAGGCTTGGGCACAGCCCCTGCCTGAACCTTCTGCTCGGTGATTGGCTGGTCGACCACAACCGAAACCCTGTCCTGCTGCCCGCCACTTTGATCAGTGATACCCATGCCAAACTTCAGCTAGCCGTCGAACAGGGACGCCTGGACGCCGCACTCTTAACCACACCCCTCCCAGACTCGGAACTCAGCCTGCTGCCGTTGGGAAGTCTGAAGCTGGTCTTTGCTCTTGCTGGCGCAACTCAGTCGGTTGATCGCTGGGTACATCTGGATTGGGGGTTTCCCACACCTCCTCCGGAGGGCTGGGTCAACGGGCAGACGCTGGCCTGTCAGGACGGCCTGTTGGCGCAACAGATTTGGCGGAAATTGGGTGGCGGAATCTGGCTACCGGAAGCTTTGGCGTCACTCGCCCTGGCAGACCAAACCGCCTCCCGTTTGATAGATCCGGAGGCTTACGGTGCCGGGTTGGAATCGCGCATTTATCTCGCCTACCGCACGGAGAAGGAAGCGGCGCTTCAACCCCTCATCGAATTGATAGGTAAAAAGCTGGCCGACGAAAGTTAACAGCGAGCGAGGCTTGAAATCACGAATAAAGAGGAAGGTTGCGGAAGGCCAGCGTGAAGAAAAGTGGGCCAGTTTCCCGGTCGACCAAAGACCACCCAGAAACTGGCACCCGAAGTATCTCGACTTACGCCAGGACGACCTGTTTACACCAGTACGCCCTAATTAACAGTCCAGCCCAAATTAAAAGTCCAGCCCAGAAAAATCATCAAAACCCAGTTGTTCTTTCAGACGGCGGCGCTCCAGCCGGTCCTCGATTTTGCGCCGCGTCTCGAGCAGGTGCTGGCTGGCTTCGCGGCCCGTCAGCTTGCTAGGCTCATCATCGTCTATATCCAAACTCGCATCAGTCAATAAATCCGCATCAGCTTGAGAATGCTCTACATCAACAGTCATAAGACCACTCCAGAATTGACACAACGAACCGGGTATTCCGCAACCCCCAAACTGGCAGAGCAGCCTGTCAGCGCCTGCCCTCGGGGTACTGCTTATCCGCGCGCTATTTATCATAGCCAGCGCAAGGCACAAAGCAAAAAAAATTTGTCGTCAGAAATAATATTTTTAGTTTTACCCCCGGGGCCACTCGGCGTAAAAACCGCCCGCCAAAGGGATAGACGGGCTATTATGCCCACCACCTGAGGAGAATCCATGCCACCTACTCGTCGCCCCAGCACGCCCCCGCCACCCACTATTCCCGCCGGTCAAACGCTGATTGGCTGGCGCGAGTGGGTGAGTCTTCCCGGCCTGGTTAACCTACCGATCAAGGCCAAGGTGGACACAGGCGCGCGCACCAGTGCACTGCATGCCTTTTACGTTGAACCCTTTCAAAAGGATGGACGCGCCTGGGTACGCTTTGGCATACACCCCTTACAGAACACCCAGGAGCTGGAGCTGGTATGCGAGGCGCCGGTTAAAGACCAGCGCCGGGTTCGCGACTCGGGTGGTCATTCGGAGTTGCGCTTTGTGATCGATACTGAGCTCTGCCTCAATGGCCAATGTTTTTCTGCCGAAGTCACGCTCACCGACAGGGAAAACATGCGCTTTCGGATGCTGCTGGGACGCGGCGCTCTTAAACATCGCTACATCGTCGACAGCAGTCAGTCTTTCCTGCTGGGCGGCGACAAATATCAACCACCGGTCTGACACAGGCTTGTCTGACCCTTTACCAGGTACTCTATGAAAATCGCCATTCTGTCGCGCAATCGTCGTCTTTACTCCACCCGCCGCCTGGTGGAAGCCGGCGTAGCGCGCGGCCATGAGATGCACGTTATCGACATTCTTAAATGCTATATGGATATCACCTCTGCCAGCCCCGCCATTTGGTACATGGGCCAGAAGCTGGAAGGGTTTGACGCAGTGATTCCACGTATTGGCGCCTCGGTAACCCACTACGGTCTGGCGGTGATTCGCCAGTTTGAAATGATGGGTGTTTATTGTCTGACCGAATCCATTGCCCTGGGCCGCTCGCGCGACAAGTTGCGCGCTCTGCAACTCCTGTCGCGCAAAGGCCTGGGCTTGCCGAAAACCAGTTTCGCCTACAACGTGCACGACACCAAGGAACTGATCAAGCTGGTGGGCGGTACACCATTGGTGCTCAAGCTTTGCGAGGGCACTCAGGGACGGGGCATAGTATTGGCCGAAACACCCAAGGCGGCGGAAAGTGTGATCGAAGCCTTTCGCGAACTGCGCGCTGAATTTTTAGTGCAGGAATTTATCAAGGAAGCAGGCGGTAGTGATGTGCGCTGTCTGGTGGTGGGTGACAAGGTGGTGGCAGCCATGGAGCGCACCGCACAAGAGGGCGAGTTCCGCTCCAACCTGCATCGCGGCGGCACCGCCAAGGTAACCAAACTCAGCCCCACAGAAAGACGCACTGCCATCAAGGCTGCGCAGACCATGGGGCTAAAAATTGCAGGTGTGGATTTGCTACGCTCAGCGCGCGGGCCGCTGGTGATGGAAGTGAATTCATCGCCAGGACTGGAGGGAATCGAGGGCGCAACGGGCAAAAATATTGCCGATGCCATACTCGCCTTTGTCGAGGAAAACGCCCGTCCCAATGGCAATAGAGCGCGCGGCAGGGGCTAGCCGCGCTCACCGGGTTCAAGCACCTAACTTTTCCAGGCGCACCACATTGCCCTCCAGCGAAAAGCGGCCATGGTGAAAGTGGCTTTCAAATTGTTTAACGGTCAGGGGTTTGGCATAGAGATAGCCTTGCGCCTGATCGCAACCCTGCTGGCGCAGCCACTCGGCCTGGCACTCTTTTTCAACGCCTTCGGCGACGACTTTTAACTGCATGCCGTGGGCCAAACCAATAATGGTTTTGGCGATGGCGGCGTCGTTAAGGTCGTCCTGGATATCCAAAATAAAACTGCTGTCGATTTTAAGTTTTTGAATCGGAAACCGCTGCAAATAAGCGAGCGATGAATAGCCAGTGCCAAAATCATCAATCGCCAGAAAGAGCCCCATATTGTTGAGCTGGTTCAATTGATTGATGGTTTCCCCGGCGTGCTCCATGGCGCAGCTTTCAGTAATTTCCAGCTCGAGGTATTCCGCGGGCAAATCCAGCTCACGCAATATCGCCTCCACCTTGCCCGGAAAATTTTTCTGTCGGAATTGCCGAGGCGACAGATTGACCGCCATTTTGCCCACCTGCAAACCCGCATCCAGCCAGATCTTTTGCTGACGACAGGCCTCGCGCAACACCCACTCACCGATGGGTACTATCAGGCCGGTTTCTTCTGCCAAAGGAATAAAATGCAGCGGCGACACCAACCCCCGCTCCGGATGCTGCCAGCGCACCAGGGCTTCAACGCCCATCAAGTCGCCGCTCCGCAAATCCACTTGCGGCTGGTAATGCAAAATCAATTGCTTTTGCTCCAGCGCACGACGCAAGTCATTCTCCAGCAGCAAATAATTCACGGCGGTTGC
Source organism: uncultured Cellvibrio sp. (assembly GCA_965652595.1). Taxonomy (GTDB): domain Bacteria; phylum Pseudomonadota; class Gammaproteobacteria; order Pseudomonadales; family Cellvibrionaceae; genus Cellvibrio. The sequence goes on from CBFGWO010000044.1 coordinate 18,762, forward strand.
ACTCATACCCTTGGCGTAAAACTGGCAATTGTTTTTGCCCGCCTCCTTGGCTTTATACATGGCGATGTCGGCATTTTTTAGCAGCTCATCGGCATTAGAGCCATCCTCGGGAAAAATGCTGACGCCGATGCTGACGGTGGTGGTAATTTCGTGGCCACTGATTTCCAGCGGACGCGCCAGGGTAGCGAGTAATTTATTGGCGACGAACACAACGTCCTCAAGATCATGCACACCTTCCAGTAGCACCACAAATTCATCGCCACCCAAGCGCGCCACCGTGTCCATATCGCGCACACCTTCGTTAAGGCGCGTGGCTATGGCTTTTAACAGCAGATCGCCGGAATCGTGCCCGAGACTGTCGTTGATGATTTTAAAGCGGTCTATGTCCAGCAGCATGAGTGCCAGCTTGCTGTTGCTGCGCCTGGCGCGCGCCAGCCCGTGAAAGATGCGATCGTAAAACAGGGAGCGATTCGGCAGGGAGGTGAGCGAATCGTGAAACGCCATATAGTTCAAACGCGACTGCTGTTCGCGCAGCGCATCTTCCGCCTGTTTGCGCTCGGAAATATCGGTACCAATTGTGCATACACCAAACACTTTGTTTTCTTTGTTCCTCAGCGGAAATTTAACAATCAGGTAGGTATGAAGGCTGCCGTCCTTGTGCAACAAGTCCAGTTCTGTTTCATAGGTTTGCTGTTGATGTTGGGTGGCGTGATCTATATCCCACATGATTTGCGCCACGTCCTGTGGGTAAACATCAAAGACGTTTTTACCCACAAAACCTGATTCGTCGATATGGCTCAGCTGTTGAAAATGTTCGCTCGCCAGCACCACATTGCCGTCCAGATCCTTTACCGAAATCAGCGTGGGTGAGTAACGCAAAATAGCGTTGAGATAGGTTTCACTGGCCCACAAGGCTTGCTCGGCAAGGCGGAATCTTTCGGTTTGCTCTTCGTGGCGCCACATCTCAATCATCTGGCGCACCAGCAGGGAACTGAAGGTCCAGAGCGTATCCAGTGAGAGCACCGCTGCCTCCAAGGCCGCCAGATCCGCTTCCGTTTCGAGGTAATAAACGGCGATGGCTTTACCCTGCTCGAGAATGGGCAACAGAAAAGCCGCCTTGGCGCCGCGCTGACAGGAACCGGAGGGCAAATCCCGCAGCTGGCTTTCGCTCAAGGCCAAAGGCTCGCCGCGATAGAAGACTTGCTGGATCAGGGCTTTGGGCAGGTAATTCAAGCGAGCAAGGGAGGTCGCCAGGGCGGTAACCATGGGCTCGGGCGAGCGATGGGCGGCAACCGCCTCGACATAGAGATGACCATCCCGCTCCAGAATCAACAAACTGCGGCTGACAGCTGGCTTGGCGACCGCCAGCTTGACCAGGCGCTCGGCGATCTGCTTGTGGTTCAGGTCAGTGAAAAGCTGCTGAAACTTCTTGATCAGGTCAACAGCGGTATTTTTGCTTGGCATAGATTTCCACGGCGAACAGCCAGAGGTCGTGGTTTGGGGCACCCGACGGCGCACCCTAATGTAACAAAACCCACACACATAAACGAGGATTTTGACGCCACACCACTCGGCCAGTGACTTAGATTATTTTTTCATTCCGCCGGCCAAACATCTGGCGCAAGGGAATAACCCTTTCGGAAAACTAGCTAAGTGGTTGATTCATAGACACCTGTCTGCGCCCCAACCTTAACCGATTCCGTGGCCATATAAAAGGATTAATGCGCCAAGCCATCCGCCCTTCACTATACTCAGCGTGCATCTGTACAAAAAACGGGCAGACACTTGGGCTACGAGGCCAATCATGGGTAAAGGCGTTCCTTTTTTTGCTGAGGAGCAGTTGGTCAGGCAGGACAAGGCTCGCCAGCCTAGCGGCGGCGAGATCAATGAGCTGCTGAACAGCCAATCCGGCACCAGCAGCTGGGAGGACCTGGTTGATTGGCCCAGCCGATCCAGCGGAGACGCGGCCGAACCGCGCCGGGTTGCCACTACCAAGCCGGCGCCAGCGGCACCGGGGAGGAAAGCTCAGATGAACACCACGCCAACGGGCGCAACACCTCCGCCCCGCGCCCACCTCGATTGGATGCCCATTCGCCACGGCCACTGTTTGCGTATTAACGTGAGCGGCAATATGGATCTGGCGATGCGCAGTGAATGGCGCCGCCTGCTGCGGGAAATGGCCAAGAGCAGCGTCGGCCAGTTTGAATTCAACCTCACCCAAACACCGAGCCTGAGCCTGAGCGGCCTGGGTATGCTGTTGCTGTTTCGTGAAATCAAAAAGTCCCAGCGCAATGACATCAAGCTGTGTCATTGCAACAAGGAAATTTGGGAGATGCTGCAACTCACGGGCATGGACAAGTATTTCTTGATCCAGGCCCGTGTGGGAGCGGAGAGCGAAGACTAGAGCAGGGTTTTAAGCACCTCGACCAAGCGCTCCATTTGCGCCTGGGTGCCAACACTGATGCGCAGGTAGTCCGCGATACGCGGCTTGGCAAAATGCCGCACCAGAATCTTGTTGGCGCGCAGCCTGGCCATTAACTCACCCGCATCTACTGGCGGCGCAGCAAAAACAAAATTCGCCTGCGAGGGCAGCACGCGAAAGCCCAGGGCTTGCAGCTCACGCGCCGTCCAGTCGCGGCTGGCAATCACCTGATCACAGCAGCGACGAAAATAGTCTTCATCCTCAAAGGCCGCGACGGCGGCCGCCTCGGCCAGGGCATCCAGCGGATAGGAGTTGAACGAATTTTTCACTCGATCCAAGCCTTCGATCAATTCTGTATTGCCAACCGCAAAGCCCACCCGCATCCCCGCCAAAGCGCGGGACTTGGACAGGGTTTGCACCACCAGCAGATTGGGATACTTATCCACCAGACCTATGGCAGTTTGGGCCCCAAAATCCACATAGGCCTCATCCACAATCACCACCGAATCCCGGTTGCGCTGCAAGAGCGCTTCTATCTCCGCCAGGGGCGCGCCTATAGCGGTGGGGGCATTGGGATTGGGGAAAATAATGCCGCCGTTGTCGCTGGGATAAGTCCCAAAGTCGATGGTGAAATCCTCGCGCAGCGGCACCCGCTGCGACTGGATGCCAAACAGCTGGCAGTAGACAGGGTAAAAGCTGTAGGTGATATCGGGAAATAGCAGCGGTTTGTCCTGCTGGAAAAACGCCATAAACGCCAGTCCTAGCACCTCATCCGAGCCATTGCCCACAAACACCTGCTCGCACTTGACGCTGTAATAGCCCGCGATGGTGTCTTTGAGCTTGACCGAGTTGGGGTCGGGATAGAGCCGCAACCGATCCAAGCGCTCGTCACTCATCAGCTGATGAATACGCGGCGTGGGCGGATAGGGGCTTTCGTTGGTGTTGAGCTTGATCAAGCCATCAATTTGCGGCTGCTCGCCGGGCACATAGGGCTCCAGCTCCCGCACCACTTGACTCCAAAATCGCGACATAAACACTCCAAAAAAATTTGAGCTGGCAGAGCTGGGAGGGGTAGGGATAGAGATTGCAAGACCATCGTCCGCGGGATGCGGACGTTGAGCCCCCATGGACGCCCCCCATGGACGTGGAAAGTGTGCCGAAGCGCCGGGAGCGCGTAGGCACCGGGTTCACGGCGTGTCTTGCAACCTCTATCCCTACCCCGACCTGGATGCCTCTAAAACGCACCAAAAGGGCCGCGAGTATAGCGCGGTGATTCAGTTATTCGCAGCAGAAGGTCATCG
>CBFGWO010000045.1:0-22332 GCA_965652595.1 uncultured Cellvibrio sp.
CTATCCTTATTATTCGATGGAATCAGTATAGAACACTAACGATCCTTTTCAAGGCAGCGAAAATAAGGCCTAGTCACCAATTCTTCAGAGCCGTTACAAACATTACTAACGTCGAACAACCATTTCCACGCGACGATTGCGCGCACGCCCTTCTTCGGTAGCGTTGCTCGCCACCGGGCGACCTTCCCCGCGGCCTGCAACCGTTAATCGTTCTGCAGCAACGCCCTGATTTATCAACCAATCGGCCACCGCACGTGCACGGCGCTCCGATAACTGGCGGTTGTCTTTTGTTGAGCCAACACTGTCTGTGTGCCCAACAATTTGCACAGCGAGGTTATCCCGCCGTTTAAGTACCTGGAGAACTGCTTCAAGGGTTGGTTCTGACTCGGGCTTAATACTCGCTTCATTGGTATCAAACAAAATACCGTAAAGATCGATCTGTCCGTCTTTTTCCAGCGCTCTTTGAATATGGTTAGCTCGCTCATCCCGTGGCACCAAGCGGAATGCAAGAGTAGCCTCATCGCCCGCTACCAAATCTTCTGTCAAGGATTCACTTTGATAATCGGGATGACTGGCAGTCACAACTGCCAAACCTGCGGGAACACCTTCCAGAAGAAATGCGCCTGCCTCATCAGCAACATCCTCTACCACACTGGCGGCGCTGACCAAGGCTCCTGGAATAGGCTCTCGCGTTTTGCGATCAACCACAGTACCGGAAATTTGGGCTGAGGCTGACGCAGCCCCCGGGTTAATCAGCAGCCGCACAAAATCAATGGAAAAACCATCCCCTGCATTGGTATGGGGATCGTCAATCAACAGCTCAAGCTGCCCGTCATTTAATAGATGCAAATGTTCCGGCAGGATTTGCAGCGTGATTAACTTGCCAATAGGGCCGCGCTGGCGCAGGGTGTTAAACGCCTCCACCAAATAGGGTGCAGGCTCGCCATCAAGACTCACCTGAAAGCGATTGCCAAAACTCGGCGCCTGAAAATCATCTACAAAAATCTGCAAGCGTGCCTCTTGCAAATCAATGCCTTGAAGATCGTAAACCAGTGTCACTGGTGTTACCGCGTTTTCCGGACGCTTGGTAGAAGCGGTATAACCATCGGATTTTGGCTTGCCATCCTCACTACCTTGCCACCCACTGATTACCATAATACGATCCGTGCCCGGTGGATCGGCAGGATCAACTTGCCAAGGAAAAGCATGGGGCGGTGTCGAGTTACCGGAAAAGGGATCGAAGTCAACTGGCCAGCCGAAGCCCAGGTTATCCACATCGCCAACGCGCACAACCAACGCAGCCTCTCCGCCTCGCTGCGTGTGTTGATGCAGCTTCCAATCAGCTGGCTGTCGCGCAAGCCAGTCTGCTTTAATTTCAGCGGCTCGGCCCTTTTGCCCCAACGCCTCGCGTACGCGATCCTCATTGCGCAAACGCCTGTCCGAACCACGCGCACCGTAGAGCGTCTCATTGGCCGCCGCTAGCCGAGTGCGTTGTTCATCGGTCAGCTCCATTCCCGGACGCCCCAGCTCAGCCAACACCTGCATCGCTTCTTGAGCAGTCATGGGCGTGTCTTCTACATGGCCACCACCGCCCTCAATCAAGCCCGAAATCTGCTTGCCCGTTTTGGCAATATTTTCCTCGGTGGGCGCAGTGGCCTGTACGGCGCCTGTGAATAAAAACAGTGCAAGCACCAAGCCCTGCACGCGCAAAGATTGAACAGAAGTCATAATCCACCTAATCAAGGAGAGTTTCATATGCATCTACAGGTATCTAGGGAACCTCTGAAAAACTCACAAAACTTTCAAAAAAATCCGGTCATTCAAAAAATGGCCGGATTTTTTGCAAAAATTTCCCACAATTCCCAGCTTTTTCACCCTGAATCTGCCAAATCGGCAAATTCAGGGCGGACTGCCCCTAGGGCATCAATACCCGTTTCATACGCAACAGATTGGTAAGCCCTGCCAGCACATAAAATCGGTTGTTAGGTGCTTTACTTGTTTACTGGCCCTACATCCATACCATCGTAAGATTCAATTTTAAACTGCTCTGCAAGCTGATAAAGCATTTTATTTCGCTCATAAAGAGAGTCCGGCGTGTGGTACTCAATTTTTTCAACGTGAAGAAAATAAGTTGTATCGTCGTCAGCTGGATAAAGATCAACAAAACGATAGCCTTGCTCAACAAGGTAGCGCATTAATGGCTCTAATTTTTCGCTTTCAGGATCTGTAAAGAAATACCCCCACAACATATTTCCGCCAATATTCCAAGTGGGGGAATTAGTTTGAATACTCTGAAACATTTCCTCTAACTGTTCTAGCGAGATCATTTTGTTATTCCCTGCATTAGATATTGAACTAGCCCCGAAAAGCGCTAAAGCAAAAAAACATGATAAAAGGACACGGAGCTTCATCTGACTCATACACCTAACGTCCCACACATGGGCGCGAGTTTACGAGCATACCGCCGACGCTTGCGGCGGCGTAATGGTGTGGCTTGTTATATTTTTTCACGTACTGAACTCACAAACATATAAGCTGAGATCGCCGCAATTAGCAACGGGATGACAGCTGTAGTCTTGCTGCCCAATGTTGCACAAATTGGAGCAATAAGGAGACCGAGCTTTGTACCACTAGGGCGGCAATCTGAAATTCCCGCATAAAGGGAGTATGCCCACCAGCAACAAATCACAACAGCTATTCCGAAGAAACTGCACGCCATGATTTTCTTACTCAGCTTCCTTTTTCTGGCATTTTTCGTCATAGATGGAGTGCTTCTAAATATAACGCCGCGCACAAGGGCGCGAGCTTGCGAGCGTCCCAGCCGCCACAGGCGGCGATTGGTGCGCTTGGTTATGTGTTTCGCTAATGCAAATGATCATTATCCCAAATTCTGTGTACATGAGGATTCCCCACAAACTTCCCGTCTACATACTGATTAATGTCGTAATGTAGATACGGCTTCGAAATTAAATACACAGCAAATAACTGTATTAATACAGTAGCTATAAAGCCCTCAACATATCCAGATTTCGCGAGGTGATATGCATAAATTGAAGATAAAACTACCACGATAAAACCAGATAACGCACTTACTATGCCGATAGGAAGAATCTCTACTATCAGGCCGATAATTAGTATCGTAGCAACAAAGATATGATACTTTCTTTCCATCAATAACTACTCATATTCACATAACATTTGTATATCGCGCATGCGCGTTATCTCACCTCACCAATCCTCTCAAATCTCATCAATAAGCCTTTGAGTTTACTGAGAAAAATCACCCTATTCTGAGAAGAGCTGGAGAACGAAAACGCGCATGCGCGTTAATCTTCTGGCGATGCGCGTTATCATTCCGACCAGAAGGGCTAAGTAGCTGACTATAATCCGCTTTTTGGAAAACGCAAGCTGGATAACGCGCAAGGCTCGGGCGCAAAACGCGCATTATTTTAGGGTTTTAAAAAATATACCTGTATATTCCCAGGTTCCGGTAAGGGCAAGCTTTTGGGTAAACTGGCACCCACACCAATAACAATCGCCCTCGTCCTATGAAAACACCCATCTTTAATCTCCACGATCTGATCCTGGTGCTCAGCCTGGCGGTATGCCTGCAACTGGTGGTGTTCCAGTGGCTGCTATCCCGCCAAAAGGCCCCGGCCTCGTTGCTGCTGAGCGGCTTTTTTGTCAGTGTTGGCGCCAGCGCCCTGTGTAACCTCTTGTTGTGGAACAACTACATCGCTCTGGATAGCCAGCTGGCGCGCTATGGCCTGGCGGTGGGTTTGGTGGTGGCGCTGGTAGGCAAAAGTGTGTGCTTGTATTGGTATGTGCAGGCCATTACGCGCGATGGGTTTCAATGGCGGCCTGTGTATGCCTGGCATTGGGTGCACGGGTTGTTGGCGCTTGGGTTGATAGTTGTTGGCGAGTTGGATAGCGATCGTTTGCGTTTTGCAAGCGAACACACCCATCGCTCGGTGCAGCTCACCAATTTTTTGTGGCATTACCTCAAGCTGGTGCCGGTGATTTATGCCCTCGCGGCAGTGGTGGTGATTCGTCGCTACCAGCGGCGGCTGGAGGATTATTATTCGGCATTTAGCCTGCAAGGCCCCTGGTGGCTGCTGTTGCTCACGCTGGGTTTTGCGTTGAGTTGGACTTGGTCTTTAGTGGTGCATTTGTTGGGGCAGCATATTCCCCTCGGCCTGGCAGATCGTTTGGGCATTGCCGATAACTACTTGACGTTTATATTGGTGAATGCGCTGTTTATTTACAGCCTGGTGTATGCCCATTCGCTGCTGGTTACGCGCGATAAGCCCAAAGCCCGCGAGCCAGCCAAAGCGGAAGACACCAATACTGAAGTCATAGCCGCTATTCGCACCGCTATGGAAGAGCGCGAGCTGTATCTGGTGGCTAACTTGAATATCGAAGAGTTTGCGCGGCAGGTGGGTGTGCATTACCGCGAGGTGTCGGCGATTATTAACAGCCACTTCAACACCAACTTTTTTGAGTTCGTTAATAGCTACCGCATAAAAAAAGCCAAGGCCTTGTTACAAGACCCTGGCTGTGTACAGATGACGATTATGGATATTTTGCTGGCGAGCGGTTTTAACAGTAAGTCGTCGTTTAACCGCTTTTTTAAACGCTATACCGGCATGTCAGCGGCGGATTTTCGCAAGCATCATCAAGCTGGCGAGCATTAACAGCCAGCCAAAGTGCAGCGCACCGCCGCCACCGCCACCGCCACCGCCGCTTTGAGAAGGCGTTGAACTGGCCACCGCCGAAGAAGACGATGACGAAGGTGGTGGTGCAACACTGCTAACCGAGCTTTCGCTTGAGGCAGAACTTGAAACCGCACTAGACGTTGAACTTGACGTTGAACTGGAAGAAGCGCCCTCCCTTGCATCGGCGGGTGGTGTGCCGGTAAAGCCCATGGCACCCGGCGTGGTAAGTGCGAGGATCAGCTTGCCGTCTTTCACCAGCGCATTTTCCGGCGCAAATTGCACGCGGTTTTGGTCAAACGTCCAGTTGGCTTTGGCCCAGCGGTTGGTATCAAAGCTGTCGAAGTCATCGCGCCAGCCACCTTCAAAACTTTGGGTAGCCGGATTGTAGGCTTTGTAGTCTATGTAGTTAACGAATTGGTACACCGGCAGTATGGAATCATCCCAGGGGCCTACCCATTCGGCTGAGGTGTGGGACCAAAGGTTAAAGCGCAGGCTTTGCGGATTGGTTAGCCCGGTAACTGTGCTGGTGCCGTTAATGCGATGCACTTCTTCGCCATCAAAAAACCAGGCGACGTAATCCGGCGTCCATTCCAGCACATAGGTGTGGTAGTTGTCCGCCAAGGATGCCACCGACGAATGCACAGTTTCGGAGTGTTCGATGTTGGGTGCTGTGCCGATAATGATGTTGCTTTGCCACTGGGTGGCGTTGTTTTTGCCGAATACTTCTATGTCTATTTCTTCCCAAAAGGCATTGGCCAGCTCCGAGCCATTCTTGTAGGTAAAAAACGTAGAGAGCACGCCGCTGCCCTTGGCCACCTGCATGCGAATTTCAAAGCGGCCATAGAGCTCACTTTGCAAGGAATAGATTTCGGCCCCGAGATAGTCACGCGCAAACGCGCCCTGCACGGATAAACTCACCAGAACAACCAACAACACTGGGAACAACTGTTTCATTTTAGTTACCTCAATAAAAAAGGCCGGCGGTTTACCGGCCATCAACCCGGTCTCGACAATCTCAATTAATTTTCGTGAGCTTTATCCAATCGATATTAAAACCCCCGCTGTTGGCGTAAATCGCCAGGTTTTGCGCTCCCGCAAATAGGGTCACATTGTGCGAAATGGTTTGGAAGTTGCCCCAACCGCCAGTATTGGGCACGTTAATAGACGCCAGGCCGGTGCCGTTTCTGTCCAGCGTAAAGCGCGCTGTGCTCAGGGCCGAGGCAACTCGGTATTCCACCCGGTAAGTACCCGCTTGGGGAATGTTCACGTTCCAGTATTTGAACCATTCGCCTGCGTCTATATAGCCCACAACGCCGCCGGATACCTGCACACTGCCGCCCACTTCGTTAAAGGTTTCGGCTTCTATATGAATGCTGGGCGCTGCCGGTGGTGGTGTGGAGCCGCCGCCATCCGCAGGCGGCGTGCCGTTGTAGCCGGTTTGGCCTTCGCGGGTAAGCGCCAGCACCAGGATGCCGTTTTTTACCACCACGTTGTTGGGCTCAAAATCCGCGCGGTTTTCGCCAAAGGTCCAGTTGGCTTTGCCCCAGCGGTTGTTATCAAAGCTATTAAAGTCATCGCGCCAGCCGCTGCCGAAGCTGTTGTTGGCGGATATCCAGGGGCGATATTCAATGTAGTTAATAAATTGATACACCGGCAGGATGTTGTCGTTCCAGGGGCCGACCCACTCGGGGATATTGGCTGCCCAGAGGTTAAAGCGGATGTCCTGGGGGCTGGTGAGGCCGTTGACGAACTGGCCGCCGTTGATGCGTCGAATCTGGTTGCCGTTGATAAACCAGGCGATGTAGTTGGGGGTCCACTCCAGCACATAGGTGTTGTAGCCGTCCCCCAATGAGTAGGGCATGGTGTGCACCCCCTCGGTTTTGGTGGTGGGGCGGTTGGTGCCGATGATCACGTTGCTTTGCCACTGGGTGGCGTTGTTTTTACCAAAGATCTCGATATCGATTTCTTCCCAGTAGGCGCCGGGCTGTTCCGAGCCGTTTTTGTAGGTAAAGAAGGTGGACAGCACACCGCTGCCCTTGGCCGCGCGCATGCGCATTTCGTAGCGGCCATATTTGAAGGTTTGCTTGGAGTAGATTTCGGCCCCTTTGTAGGGCTTGGCAGAAGCAGCGAAGGGGACAAGCAGACAGATTGCCAACAAGCTGGCCAGGAGATAGGGCTTACGCATAGTCAGTACCTTTATGTTTATTAGGTATGTTTATTAGGTGTAGCTATTTGAGCTTTGTAGCCTGGCGACGACCAACGCCAGTCCTCCATAGTCGATCAAATAACCCTGACTTGCGCGCCAGTTTAGGCTGAGTGCGTAAACTGGCGCCTGTTTTTGGGCTTAAACGGGGAAAATCGGTCATGAAGTAGACATATTTCCTTAACCTCGCCGTAACACGAGTGTCCTATTTTTCAACCTCTTTTTAGCCACCAAGCATCACTAAAGGTGCAGACAGAGGGGAAACCAATGAAAGGCACACCGTGGATTTACACCCAAAAAGCACTTGTTGTCGCTATGGCACTGGCCGGTGCACAACACGCAGTAGCACAGCAAAACTCGGCCGTAGAGGAAATCCAGGTTACCGGTACGCGCGGCGCCTTGATTAACGCCCTGGAGCGTCAGCGCGCATCCGACAAGGTTTCCAGCGTTGTTGACTCAGATGCTATGGGTAACTTCGCGGATATCAACGTCGCTGAATCCCTGCGCCGTATTCCCGGCATCATGGTTGAAAATGATCAGGGTGAAGGCCGTTATGTGTCAGTACGCGGTATGAATTCTGACCTGAACGCCATGACCATCAATGGTGTAAGCACCGCGTCTCCTGAAAACCGTCGCGGCATCATGCTGGATGGTGTGCCTACCGACATGCTGGAATCCATGACGGTTTACAAAACCCTGACGCCCAATCTGGACGCGGACACCATTGGTGGTGCCATCGACCTGGAAACCATCAGCGCCTTTAAATACGACGGCCTGCACGCGCGTATAAAAGCGGAAACCTCCTACAACGAACTCAGCAAAGACAGCACCAACCCCAAGCTCGCGCTCATTGCCACCAACCGCTTTCAGTTAAGCGAGGGTGAGCTGGGTGTAGCCTTGACATTAAGCGATCAAACCCGCCGCATTGTCTCCATAAACAATGAAACCGGCGGCTGGGGCGAGGACTACCTCAATACCGACTACGAAATGCGTTATTACGATATTGATCGTGAGCGCCAAGGCGCTGTATTAAATTTTGATTACCATGCAAATGGTGGCAATAAATACTACGCCCGCTTCTTTCACAACGAGTACACCGAAACCGAAGACCGTACCAAGTGGGAAACACGCTCTCTGGAAGAGGATGCCGTAGTAGAAGGCGATATCGCCACCTATCCCTTTCAGCGCATCGACACCGAATCGCGCCCACGGGTTGAGCTGCGCAGCATCAGCTCGGCACAGTTCGGCGGTGAGTTCCAGCTGAGCGAAAGAAGCACCCTAAAAGCCGAAATTTTTGGGTCGCAAGCCGAGCAGGACGACACGGATAAATGGAACGTGATTTTCCGCAGCATTGAAATTGATCGCCCCACCACTTACGACAACACCAACCCACGTCAGCCAGTGATCAATTTTGCGCAAGAATTCTACAATCCTGAAAATCTGGAACTCAGAGCATTTGAAGTAGAATACGCGCTGACTCAGGACCAGGATGTTGGGGTTCGCGCTGATCTCACCTTTGCTATGAATGACAGCACCGAATTGCAATACGGATTTAAGTATCGTCAGCGCGAAAAGGACAACGACTTCAACTTCTGTGGCTATGAGCCAGTTGAAGATTCCACCCTGGCAGATTACCCCAACAAGGAAATCGGCGATTACATGAACAACCGCCACGGCCCGGCGCCAACAGTTGCTGGCACCCGTGCACTGATTGAAACCCTGGGTGATGGCGTATTCACGCTTTCGGATGGCACAACCTGCCGCGCACCCGGCGATAACTGGGAAATGAGCGGCGATGAAGACGAGGAATCCATTGTCGCTGACTGGTATACCGACGAAGACGTGTTGTCGGGCTACGTGATGGCCACAACCGAAACCGCAGCGGCCACCTACGTTTACGGTGTCCGTTACGAGCAAACCAAAGCCACTTACACCGGTAAGCAGTACGATGGCGATGCCTTTGATGGCATGGTGTCTTACGACAATGATTACGGTTTTGTCGCACCTTCGGTCAACGTCAAAATCAATCTGGCGGATGACAAATTGTTGCGGGTCGGCTTGTTCCGCTCTTTGGTTCGCCCAGGCTTTGGCGAATCCTCAGCCGGTGCTGAAATTGATTTGGAAGACAATGAAATTGACGGTGGCAACCCCTTCCTCGATCCAACGACTGCCTGGAACCTGGATGTTAGCTACGAGTGGTATTTGAGCGAAGAGACTTTCTTTAGTGTGGGTATTTTCTATAAGGATATTGAAGATGCCATAGTCGAAGTCGATGCCGCTGATATCAGCTTACGCGGTCGAGTATGGGATCGCGGTGAAACCTTTATCAACGCCGATGGCAGCAGCATTGTCGGTGCTGAATTTGCCTTCTTGACTGCGTTTGAAAATGGCTTCCTCATCTCGTTGAACTACACCTACTCAGATGGTGAAACCGATCTACCCGCAAATTCGGCGTATGGAGAAAGGACTATTCCCTACTTCAAGCAGGCTGAACACACCTATAACGCCGCCATCGGTTACAACAAAGGCCCCTGGGACATTCGTTTAGCGTCAAACTATCGCAGCGAATATCTGGATGCTATTGGCGGTGATGCACTGTCTGATCGCTTTGCCAGTGACTATATGCAGGTGGATTTAACGGCTAAGTACAAGGTGAACGACAACCTGACGATCACCAGCTCTGCCATTAACCTGAACGATCGTCCCGAATACTACTACTTTGGTAATGAAAGCCGCTTATCCCAGTACGACGAATTCGGCAGGACTTTTGAACTGGGTGTGAATTACACCTTCTAAGCGGTGTGAGACTCTCCTTTCCTTTATCCCCGCGCTGCGGGGATTTTTTTAACTCAGGAAATTTGTTATGAAAACCATCATTGCTCTACTGCTACTTGGCGTTTCCCTCAGCCTCCACGCAGAGCCAACTCAAACGCAAAGTTGCAGCCTAAATGTGTTGGCATTTCCACAACCCAGCAAGGCACCCGAAGAAATTTACGGGGTCATCGAAATTCCCGCTGGCAGCACCACTAAATATGAGTTGGATGCAAAAACGGGACTCTTGATCGCCAACCGCTTTCAGTCGATGCCTGTGGTTTACCCGGCAAACTACGGCACCCTGCCGTCATCACTGGCTGGTGACAATGATCCACTCGATATACTGGTTTATACCCGCGAGCCCATAGTGCCAGGCGCACTGATCAAGGTGCGCCCTATTGGTGTGTTGCGCATGCTGGATGATGGCAAGCAGGACGACAAAATTATCGCCGTGCCCACAGAAAAGGTAGACCCAACCTATGCGAACATTGTGAACATTGACGATCTGCCCCAGATCGAGCGTGAACGCCTGCTGGCTTTTTTTAGCATCTATAAAGATCTGCCCAAGGGCCGCAAAAAAGTGACCATTCAATCACTGGATGGCCGCAAGCAAGCACTGGCAATCATCAAGAAGGCCCTGGAAGACTATCAGGCAAAGCAGCCTTGAAGGTGAAACACTAGCGCGAATGTGTCAGCATCCATTCATAGATATTAATGCCGGAAGAGTCTTCCACAGCAGATACCGGATTAAATCGATTTGTCGGATTATAGGTTCGCGTCCAGGAGTCGTGGCCAACACCGGCATACTCTGTCAACAAAGCCTTTACCGGATTGGCAGTACATTGCACCCCATTCGCAGAAATGCCATTGATTGCATTCACAAAATCGCGCGAACGGGCGATTGGAACTGTAGCATCGGCCGTGCCATGGAATGCCCAAATAGGTAGCGATTGATTCGCCATATTGCAGGAGGATGGATTCACCTCGGCGGCGCCGCATATGGGCACTATGGCTGCCAGCTCGGCCGCATAAAATTCATTGGGGTTGTACCTTTGTGAACGCGCAAACGACCAGGTGGCGCCACCACCCATGGACAAGCCGGTAAAATAAAGGCGGCTGGTGTCCACCCGTAAATTGGCTTTTGCATAATCCAGCACGGCCCGCAGACGATGTACCGCCCACCAGCCGTCCACCTGCGGGGATTGCGGCGATATCACGATAAAACACGACTCTTCACCGCCAACGGTAAAACACATGTTGTGGTTTTGCGCAATGTGCTTGGCTGGGCCGTGGATTCGCAGCCGCGCGTATTCGGTAGCGTCGGCAGAGGGCGCATCATTTTTTGACGTTTCGCCCGCACCGTGCGCAAAGATGATCAGCGGATAGGTTTTGGTACTGGTTGCGTAATCATGCGGCAAATATTCCAGAAAACGAACGCGGGTTGAAACACCATTCACGACATGGGTTAACGATTTTTCCAGTTGGCGACTGCTGGGAGTAGTCGCGATCGAAGAAGAGCTGGATGTCGCACTGGAAGAGATCGAAGAAGAGCTGGATATCGCACTTGAAGAGACTGAACTGGAGGAAATGGATGAGCTGCTGGAAATGGATGAACTGCTGAAAGAACTGCTACTGATGGAAGAACTGCTACTGACAATTGAACTACTGCTGACAGACGAGCTGCTACTTATGACCGAGCTACGACTCGATCTGGAAGAAGAGCTCGAAGAAGAACGCGAAGAGGAGCTTTGCGACTGAACACTGCTTGAAGAACTAGTGCTTGAAGAACTACTGCTTGAAGAACTACTGCTTGAAGAACTACTGCTTGAAGAACTAGTACTTGACGAACTACTGCTAGATGAAAAGCTGACGCTTGAAGACGAAGTGCTGGTCGCCGCAGAACTTGAACTCGTCGCCACCGATGAGCTGGACAGCGAAGACGCCGAACGGCTACTCGTCGAAACAGCGCTGCTGCTTGCTGTCACCTCCTCCGCTGAGCCGCCACAACCGTAGAGAATCGTCACCAGCCCTAATCCGGCGAGATAGCGCACAAAATCCAAGGTTTTTAGAATTTTCATAGGGGACTTCCACGCCGATAAACAATGTTGTTTATCTTTCCACAATTCATGGTGAGGAAAATGAGGAAAGCGTGGAGTCGTGATACTCGTCTCATTTGCCAGGCGTGTTATTCCTGGCCTTGCTGCTTGCTTATATAGGTCACCAACCCCGCTAGATCTTTGCTGGTTGCATCCGGCATCGCGCCCAGCTCTTCCGCTGGAGCGCCTTGCCGATTGACCCAAAAGGTGGGGTAGCCATACCACTTGGCGCCAGCGGCATCCCAACCGGCGAAAGCGACAAACAGAACTTCTTCTTTCGCAACGCCGAGCTTCTCGATTGCCAAGGCGTAGGCCTTGGGATCTGGCTTAAAGGAGGCGGCGGCGTCTGTACTGAAAATATGCGAGAACTCCTTTTCCATCCCCGCATTTTTTAGCCCGTTACGCAACATCTGTTCGGTCATGTTCGATAAAAATACCAACTCCAGACCTTGGGATTTCAGCGCACGAATGGCGTCCGGAGCATCGGGCCACATTTTCAGGTTCATAAACTCACCCAGCAGCTGTTGCTTTTTCTGGTCAGTCAATTCCAGGTTCAACTGCCTGGCGGTGAAGATCAGCGAGGACTCAGCGGCGGCCATAAAGTCTTCATACTGCCCACCCAAAGCACGCAACCATTGATACTCGAACAGGCGGCTACGCCAAACTTCCATCACTTTTTGGCCCTGCCCCGGAAAGGCGGCCTCGGCGGCCTGCGCTACCGGGCGGGGATCAAATATCGGAAAGGCATCGAAGGCGATTACTTTGAACCCGCCAGGGTTGGATTCCTGGGCATGACCAGCAACACTCAACAACAAACAGAAAACTGACAGCAGGTATTTAACGGTTTTCATTGTGGCATCCTTGGTTGATTGTGGGTCGTAGACCCATCCAACTGCTATCAGTTCCTGTCTCCAGTTAGTGCTGCGCTGCCTTGGCAATCTCCACATCTTCCGCCACTTGATCGCGAACCAGCGCCCAGTGAAACAGATTATCTGCGTTGGCATCGTGGGAACCGTGGTTGTAGTGCACCAGCGGCATGTCTTTGTAGAGCGGGCGGGATATTTGCACTACCTGATCCCAGTGTTCCAATGCTTTTTGCAGGTGAGTTATGGCCGCCTGTTTTTGTGCTGCATCGCCATCCAGCCGGTAGCTGTGGAGCGCAACGGCACCTTTGAGTTTTTCTGCCAGGTGCAAACCCAGGTGAGCCCAGATACGCACATCAGCCACTTCGTAAGTCAGTGCGGTGTTGTTGGCAGTGTTAACAGACTGCACCAGACGCAGAGCTTCCTGGTTGTCGCGAGTTAGCCGGTGGCTAAGCTCCAGCGGGGTGAGTTTGTCGGCACCAAAAGAACCGCCCTGGCGCCGGGTTTCAACATAGTCCGCAACCGACACATAGTCCGGGTCCAGCGTGGGTTGCTTGATCAGCCTGTCTACCGAAATATAGCGAGTGACTTCATCTTGCAAGGCTAAAAAGCCCTCGCTGTAAAGCGTGAAATCCCAGGTGGAATTGTAGAGCGAAGCCAGGCGCAAAGGCGTGGATGACGCCAGCGAATAAGCGTTAAGAAGATTTTTGCCCTGCGCGCCATAGCGACGATCAAATTCCTGTTGAAAAACCGCATCGGGCGTGCGCGCATCGTACAGCAAGCGGCCCCATAGTTTGTAAAACAACCACTGGCGCTCGAAGGCCCAGGTCCAATCTGCTCCCTTGGTTTGCGCCGTAAAATAATCCAGTGCGGGGATATAGGTTTCTGAACCAACAAAATAACCACCCACGTAACCTGCGCGACCATTAAGCGCTATGTGGTCGCGAATAAATCCGGGGACTCCCCAACGCAGCGCAAAAAAATCTTCGTTGCGAATCATCCACACTACTTTGTAATTTTTCGGCTCAGGCTTGAAATAGGTATCACCCAGTTCGCCGCCGTGTACTTTAACCAGCTTGGGTGTGGAATGACCGTGGGACCAATTGAATTTCATTTCTACCCAGATGGGGCTATCGAATTCATCGCCCAAGGCTTCCATGGCTTCGCGGGTAACCTGCTCAACCTGTTTGCTCACGCCTGGGTCTGATGAAGTGCCCGACGAAAAAGGCACACGATGAATCAGTTTGACCGGACGATTCGCATCGCGCATGCCCGCAATCAGCACATCGTCCATCCACTTTTGTCGCTCCAGCGGCGTCATGCCCGCCATGCCTTCACCGTGGGAAATACCTACGCCATCCAGCTCGGGATACTCTTCCAACACCTGCTTGACGCTTTCGCGCAAATAGCGACGCACAATTTCTGATGCATCACCATCAACGTAGTAGTGAGGATAAAAATTGGTTTTGGCGACACCGTGACTCTTGGCAAAAGACTCACTCACAAAAATGCTCCAGTGGACTATGTAGGTGTCCAGCGCCCGCTCTTTGGCCATGCCTAAAATTTGGCGATAGAGCTTTTCCCACTCGGCCTGCTCTTTTTTAGACCAGGGGCTGGCTTCGGGAAAATTTTTGGGTTTGGTCATAAAGCTGTAGGGGTGGGTGTTCCACAGGCTGATCACGTTAAAGCGGTTTTCAACCATCATGTCGAGAAAGGCTTCCCAGTACTTGGGATCGCGTGCGGTTTGGTAATGCTGGTCGAGCGCGGAGCTGGGGCGATAGGTTTCCCAGGGTACGTTGTATTTAATGCCGCGAAACGCGAGTTGGGGTTTTTGTTCATCGGCCTGAATATTTTCAAGCCGCACGCCATGGCGCAATTTTTCGGCGATGTCGAGTGCGCCGTAAATCAGGCCGCGATCGTCGCCGCCGTAAACGCTAATGACCTTGCCCTCGGGGCGAATGCTAAAAGCCTCAGCTTCCAGCGCCTGGGCGTGCACACCCAGGCTGATCAGGTGATCGTAGTTGCTGCGGCTTTGGGTCAAACGATAGCCTTCGGCTTTTAAGGTTTCACCGAGTTTGCGTGCGGCGTAGGCGGCGGGAGGATGGGTGTTGTCGAACACCAGGGTGACTTGTTGCGCGAAGGCCGAGGTCGCAAACAGGCTGGCAAAAAGCCAGCAAAACAGCATTATTTTTTTCATGTGTAAAACCCGATTTAAAAAAGTATCTAGCCAAACTCCAAGCGCACTACCCTAGCACCATCTCGGCGCAAGTCCGCGCACCTTGGCATATTTTTACAAACACACCTTGCACGCCGCCCAATAAAAAAGCCCCGGTGTCCGGGGCTTTTTTTCCACGCAAGCTAAAACAACTTATTCAGGCAGTTCCACATTCCCCGGTGCAGCGCCACCAATACCCACGCGGCCATCGGTGAGCACAAAGGTCACCACCTGAGTTTGAAATTCGGCGGTGATTTGCGGCGCATCCGTCGCAGGGCGGATTAGCGACACATGGTCACCGGCGGTCATTTTCACCACACCCTGGGACACCAGCTGGTCTGATCCCAAACCCATTTGGGTAGCGTCGAGGGTTTGAATAAAGCCGTAGGTGCCACCCAGTGGCGCCGAGTCAGGCGCGTTGGGCATTACCAGATCGCCGTTCACCTGCTGGATAAGCACAGGCACATTCAGCTGTTGCAAACGCTGCAAAAAGTTAACCGGATCACCCGAGTCCACGGTGCTCTGCGCGGCATACAAAAAGCGCTCGTAGTTGCTGGTGCCCTGATTGACACCCGCCGCTGCCAGGCCGCCGTTAATCACCGGGCCAAAGGTTTGGGAGTTGACCAGAATCTGGCTGACCTGGGTGCCGGGGGTGGAGGCGATAACACCGCGAATGGGGTTGAGGTTGGATGGCAGACCTATCTGAGCGTCGTTGGCAATGGCCAGTTCGTTAACCGTGACAAAGACCGAGCCGAGAATACTGCCAAGGGACACGCCCACCAGATACACCCGGTCGAGATCCAGGCCGGGCGCACCCATACCCTGGGCCACCGTGTGGATATTACCCAGGCTGGCGTTGAGGTTGAGTAGGTCCATCACCGCCTGGCGGTTGTTGTCGCGGGTATTGGCCAGGTAGCCCAGGTTTACAAATTGCGCGCCTGAACCGTCATTGGCTCCGGGCGCGTCAAAGTTCATGGGGGCGGGAGCACCACCCTGCCCGGCCACATTGAAGTGGCGCTCGCGCGGCGCGTTATCGCCATAAAGTGCGGCGAAAGGAATCAGCTGGCTGTGCTCCACATTCAGCGCCGTCACAAAGGCGTTGTTGGCGGCCACGCCGTGCATGGGCAAGTCGATAGCCACTGTGGCAATACAGCGGCTGGCGAGTGTGTGGCTCAGGCCAGCACCCGAGCTGCGATCCAGGGTAATACCGTGCATGTAAATCACCAGCGGATAGCCGGTTTCGGCGTATATCTGGCCGCAGGTCGCTGCACCCGCGTAGCCCGGCACAAAGTTCGCCTCAGGCAGGGTGAGTTGCAGCGGGAAAGACTGCTCGGAGCTGCGCGCCGCAAAGGGATAGCGATAGGTGACGTTGTAGCTGCCATCCACATCCGCCGGTACGGTGACGCCCAGGGCGCCTGCCAGTGTGAGATCGGGTATCCAGTTTTGCGACAGGAAGGCACCAAAGGGCAGACCATCTGGCGCCGTTTGGTAGTAAGGCAGCTTGATATAGCCGGTGTAGAGTTTGGCCACATTGGCGGCCACGGCACCCTGGGTCAAAGCGCCCAGGTCTATGCCTGTGAGGGGTGAAATGCCCAGGTCTCTGGCTTTAGGGGTGGGCAGCAACCCCAGGCCATCCAGTGCGACCACATTGGCAACCGCCGTTTGTGCCGGTACACCCGCTGCAATTTGCAAACTGGCTACCGCCGCCCTGGGGCTGGCCATGGCAATCAACGGCGCCATGGGATCGGTGGTGGTAAAGGTGTAGCTAAGCACCAGCTTGGCCTTGGCCGCCTCTTCGCCCAACTGGCCACCGCTAACCGCCTGCAAAAAACCACCGGCCAACTGCTCCCAACCCAAAATGGCGGTGCGCACAGGCTCCAAGGCACCCAGCACGGCGTAGCTGGGGTCGCCCAGGGCGTTGTATGTCCAGGAGGCGGTGAGCGGTTGCCCCTGGGCATCGCGTACATCGTTGGTGATAAATACCAGGTACTTGGTTTTGGCCTTGAGTGGCAGGGTAGGACGAATGCGGATCACGTTGTTGGTACCGCCATCCAGCGACACCACGCGGGTGTCGAAGCTGGCCGGACCAACCAGGCCGAGAATATTGGCGGGGTTGAGCGCGTCTTTGCCACCCGTGTTTACTTCAATCAGGAACACGCTCTGCAGGGGCACCACGCTGGCCGGGTCGACGCTGCCTTCAATCAGGATGTCGAAAAATGCCGAGGTGGAGAAGCCATCCAGCATATTGACCGCCGCGCGCACCGGGTCGGTCGCGGCGCCCACGTTGGCGGTGCCATCGCTGGTGGCGGCGGCGGCGAAGATAAGATCCGTGTTGAAGGGCACATCGGAAACAATGGGGTCAAAACGCGGATAGGTGCCAGGTTCAAATTCAGCCGCTGGCGGCGGCGGGGTATAGGGGGTGTCGTTGTCACTGCCGCCACAGGCCGAAATCAGCAGGGCGAGCGGGAAAACCAGATAGAAAACACTCTTTATATTTTTCATTCCGCACTCCAGAGAAATCCGTCAGTCCAGGGTCACGAGGGTATATAGCTATCACCTAGTGTAGTCAGATTTCTCCAGCATGCAGATTTAGGCAGATTTTTACGCCATAGGCGTGTCCGGAATCAGGGACCAGTCACACCTCGAATGGAAATCCAGCGTCGCTCGGTGGCGGAGCGCCACAACCACTCCACCGGGCCATACTGGAAGTACTTCAACCACCAGCCGCAAACAATCATCATCACGGCAAATATACCTATCGCCAGCAGGCTGTTAACGCCGGGGGTGGTTTGGTCGAACAAGCCCAGACCCACGTGAAAAAACAACAAGACGCCAACCAGTGATTGCAGCAGGTACACGCTCAAGGCCAGTTTGCCGACCCTGGCCAGAGGTGCCAGGCGACGCTGCCAGTTAGGACGCAACATCAGCAGACTCACCAGGGCGATATATAAAAAAGTCATGGCGGTGTTGTAGATGTCGCTGTAGAGGCCCATAGCCCAATAGGCAAGAGAGCTGTCGGTGATTTCGCTGCCGAGCATCTGCTGGCTTACTGCCAACGCGACCAGCGCAAGTGCGGCAATAGCAATCCAGATCAGGCTGCGGCGCCGCAGCCAGCGAAAATGGCCAGCACCCGCTTCGCCGGTACTGAACCAACCGCGCCGACCGGCGTATACACCCAATAAAAAATAGCCCAGGGTAATCAGGCCGCGACCAGAATTAACTTGATGTACCGTTTTGTCCCACAGGGCGGCGAGGTTATGGGCGAATAGCTCCGTCCAGCTGCCCTCGCGCATTAGCTGGGTATAGGCAGCACCATCGGCTTCCAGGTCCACGGGAAACAGGGTGACATGCCCGCTGATCAGGTAGGTAATCAACTCTGCCACTTTGGTGGGCAGGTTTAACACCAGCATCATGCCCAGCACCAACAGCCGACGGTCGCAAAGATGACGCGAAAATATCAGCACAAACCCGAGAACCGCATAGATACTGAGAATGTCAGCGCGCCAAAAAATGTGGTGCACCAAACCTATCATCGCCAACAAAAAAAGACGCCAGGCAAAACGCGACGCTGGTGATGTGTGGCGCTGGGCAAGAGATTGCAACTGGATGTGAAAACTCACCCCAAACAAAAATGCAAACAGCGAAAAAAACTTGGCGATAACAAACAGCATATAAATCGCCATGGCGATACCACTGCCCACACCATAGTTAGTTTGGTAATAGTGTTGCTCCAGTGGCCCACCGGCAAACCACACCAGCATATGCGCGTAAAAAATACCGAAGAGTGCAAAACCCCGGAGTACATCCAGGGTGATAAGGCGTGAGCCTGACATGAAAACTCCTTTTGTGGATTATTAATTGCTGAGGTAGCTGCATCTACTTGGTTGATGCAGCTACGCCGCAATTTTTATCAGGTTTCGCGCAAAGCCGTGGCGACCGGCAAGCGGGCGGCGCGCACCGCCGGGAAGAAGCCACCCACCAGGCCGATAAAGGCGGCGGCAATAACACCCTGCACCAGCAAATCGCCAGTCACGGCAAAATCGAACACCACCTGACTGAAGCTGGAAAAGTTCAGCGTGGAAACCGAGTAGCCGTTAAACACCAGAAACACCACCAGTGCGCCAATGGTACCACCGATCAGGGCCAACACCAGGGATTCAAACAGGGTGGAAAATGCCACCGGGAAAGCACCAAAGCCCAATGCGCGCAGAGTGGCAATTTCCCGCGTACGGGTGGACACAGACGCGTACATGGTATTGATGGCTCCAAAGATAGCGCCGAGGGACATTAGAATTGCCACCGGATAGCCCACGCCTTTGATAAACAGGGTGACTGGCTCCGCTTGTGCGGCCAAATAGTCGTGTTCCATTTGTGCTTCCATTTGCAATTGCGGATTGGAAGCCAGGGCTTCACGAAGTGTTTCGAGAGAATCTGGAGATTCCAGTTTTACCCGCACACTTTGAAAGCTGTTGCCACGCCGATAAGCATCTTGCAAGACGCGTACGTCGCACCAAAGCTCCGATTCGGATAGGCCGCCACCGGCTTCAAATGCGCCCACCACTGTCCATTCCGTGGTGCCAAATTTGATGATGGAGCCCACTTCCAAATTGGCAAACTGACTTTGGGCACCGCGCCCCACAATCAACTCGTTGCGGCCGGTTTCAAAATTGCGGCCCTCGACAATCTTGACTTGATCGCGCACGGCAAAGGCATTGGAACCTACACCGCGCAGGGGCACGTTGGCCGAGGAAAGCGTGGCTTTTTTCAACAAATCGACAATCACAAAGAGTTCGGCGGAGGCGATGGGTTCACCCTCTCGCCGCGCAATGCCCGGTGAATTGACAATCAGTTGCACCTGGTCGTAGCCAATACCGCTACTGAGTTCCGAGGTGGTGCCAGTGCGCATCACCAGTGCTGTATCCGAAGAGCCAGCCACCAGCATGGTGCGCTGAAAGCCGCTGGCCATGGACATAACGCCAATCAGCACGCCCACCACGCAGGCCACACCAAATATCGCTACCGATGAAGTGCCAAGACGCTGCGGCAGATTGCGCAGATTCATGGCGGTAATAATCACAATTTGTGCAATACCATTAAACATGATCAGCGCCTCCCTAATGCAGTTACGATATTCAGGCGCATGCCCTGCAAGGCGGGCAAGATGCCGGTAAAAAAGCCGAGCATAATCATCACCACCAGAGCCTGCACCGCCACCTTGGATGGAAACACCAGGCCCGGCAGAAAGGTCGACAAGCCAGCAGCGAGCCCACCCACCGCAAGCACCGACAGCAATACACCCAATGCACCGCCAATCAGGGCAACAAGAATGGATTCCGCCAGCACCAGCCCCAACACGGCACCATCGCTAAAGCCCAGGGTTTTGAGAATGGCCAACTCAGGAATACGCTCGCGCACCGACTGCGCCATGGTGTTGCCCGCCACTAACAGCATGGTGAAAAATACCGCGCCCAGAATGTAGGTAGTGATCAAACCAATATCGCCCAGTTGTTTGGCAAAAGAAGCGGCAAATTCTTTTTCGCTGCTGGTTTTGGTTTCGGCAAAGGAGTTAGCAAACATGGTATCAATAGCGTCGGCCACTTCCTCGGCGCGCGCGGGATCGTCCAGTTGCACAATCATCCAGCCGATGGTGCCGCCACCGTAGGATTGCGCTTCATCGAAGTAGTCATAGCGAAATAGCAGGGTTGAGCTATCGCCGCGCGGGTCTTTGGCGGTGTAGACGCCTTCGATCACAAAGTCCCAGGTAAAGCTGCCATCTTTTAAGGGATAGATAGTGCCAATAATCGGTACCCGATCACCGACTTTCCAACCAAAACGCTCTGCCGTGGTGGAACCTACCACCGCGCCAATGCGGTTGCGTTTCCACGCCTGCATTTGCTCTTCAGGCAGGCTGTAAAGATCTTTGTAAATCTCGAAATAGGTTTCGTGATCGACCGCAAACTGCGGGAACTGGTTGCGCTGATCCTGATAGTAACCACCAAACCAATTAGCGTGGGATACATTGGCAACGCCGTCCAGCGCCCTGACTCGCGCCACGTAGCTATAAGGCAAGGGTTGAATCAACGAAATTTTGTGAATCACCATCAGGCGATCCTCACCGGCAATTTCGGCGCCCTGCGAAAAAGCATCACCCAGGGTGCGCAACAAGCCAAACAGCAAAAAAGCAACGGCGATAGACAGTATGGTCAGAATGGTGCGCGCTTTTTTGCGCCCCAGATTCTTCCAGATAAAGTAGAGATATTTCATGGTCAGACTCCGGTAATCAGAGCGCCTTTATCAAGGTGCAGGGTTTGCCGGGCGTGATCCGCAGCGCGCGGATCGTGGGTGACCATGATGATGGTTTTTTGCTGCTGTTGATTGAGCTGCTGCAAGAGCACGAGAATTTCATCCGCTGTTGCACGATCCAGATCACCCGTAGGTTCGTCGCAGAGCAACAAATCCGGGTCAGAAACAATGGCCCGCGCGATAGCCACGCGCTGCTCCTGACCGCCGGAGAGTTCGTTGGGGTAGTGTTTGGCGCGATCCTTTAAACCCACCAGTTCCAGCGCGGCAGCGACGTGATGCATGCGTTGTTTTTTGGAGAGATTGGTGAGCAACAGCGGCAGTTCAACGTTGCGTTCGGCAGTGAGCACAGGCATAAGGTTGTAGAACTGGAAGATAAATCCTACATGCCGCGCGCGCCATTTGGTGAGTTGGCTGGCGGAGAATTTGTCTATGCGCTGCCCGGCGATGCTGAGTTCACCTTCGGTGGGGCTGTCGAGGCCGCCGAGCAAATTGAGCAGCGTCGTTTTGCCCGACCCGGATGGCCCCATGAGTGCGAGGAAGTCACCGCGTTTGATGTCGAGGTTGAGGTTGGAGAGTACCTTGACGGACTCTTTGCCTTTTTTGTAGCTTTTGCCAACCTGTTTGAGACTGACAAGCACTTCAGATGAATCATTCGCGGACATGCGGGTGACCTCCCGTTAAATAGCTATTTATTGAATTAACGCCCTACTTTTCCAGACCGGCTTCGGGTAGAGAGGTATTTACTTCTGCAAACGCATAAATACATCCTTGTAGCTCCCTCGCGTCGTCCTTGACGCGAGGGTTGCAGAAGTAAATACCTCTCCACCCGAATCCTAGTGCCACATAACATCAGCTTTACTTCGTAGAAAATAAAAGGTATCGCGAACAAAAAGGCCGGCTTAACAAGCTAAGAAGAAAACATCAGCAGCTTATTTTCTCGAACAAAACAGAGCCGCCAAAAATTAGCACCAGCTACCACCTCACCCAAACGGTGAACACTTCTATCCGGTTGGCACTAGTGTGGAGGTGGTGGGGCTACGTGTGAAAACCACGCGGGACGGTCGACGCGAGGGAGGGACATGGGTGAACCAAGCGGTTGAAAAGCACAGCTATGCGCGCAGCT
>CBFGWO010000046.1:0-22330 GCA_965652595.1 uncultured Cellvibrio sp.
GCCTCACCCGCCTGTTGCAGGGCGTGCACCTCGGCATGGGCTCCTCCGGCGCGATAGTGCCAGCCCTCAGCGAGTATCTGGCCGTCTTTGACCAACAGGCAGCCGACCCTTGGGTTGGGCGAGGTGGTGTATAGACCGCGCTCCGCCAGCCGCAGGGCGCGGGCCATGTAGTCACAATCGGCGGGGGTCATCCGGCAGTCCTGTTGTCCGGCTGCTGCTCAAGGCGGTCGATTTCCTGGCGGAACTCGCTCAGGTCTTTAAAGCGGCGGTAAACGGACGCAAAGCGGACATAGGCCACCTCGTCGAGCTTTTGCAGCTGCTCCATCACCTTTTCACCCACCACCATGGATTTGACTTCGCGCTCGCCGGTGGCCTGCAAAAAATGTTTGATGTGGTTGATGGCGGACTCTATGGCCTCAGTAGGCACCGGGCGCTTCTCCAGAGCCCGCTGCAAACCGGCGCGCAACTTTTGTTCATCGAAGGGTTGGCGCGTGCCGTCCTGCTTGATGATGCGCGGCATCACCAACTCGGCGATTTCGTAGGTGGTAAAGCGTTCGTGGCAGGAGAGGCATTCGCGGCGACGGCGCACCTGGTCGCCTTCGGCCACCAGACGGGAATCGATCACCTTGGTATCTTCAGCGCTACAGAAGGGGCAGTGCATGGGGCTATTCCGGCGAAAAAAGTGCGCGCATCTTAGCACAGTTACGCCTTTTCAGCGGCTAGCGATAGCGCTGGAGAATCTGCTCCAACTCGCCGGATTGGTGGAGTTTGTCCAGCGCCTGATTGAGCTGTTCACGGGTAGATGCAGGAATGCGTTTATCAAAGACAAAGGCTATTTGGGTCGTTGGGATAATGGCGGAAAAATCCAGGGTCTGAAGTTGGGCTCTATCAATACCCGATTGCTGCGCCTGCCAATAAAGACGCGGCTCTTCCACCAAATAAAAATCCGCTCGCCCATGGCGCAGCATCGCCAGAGCGTGACGATGGGAAGGTGCGTACACAGGCTCAATCGCCATCGCCTTGAGCCAGTGGTGAAAGCCGGGGTAGTAGGTGTAGCCATGAATCAAAATCATCCGCTTGCCGCGTGCGTCATCCAGCGCAAATGGCGCCTCGCTGGCAAACGCCGCCAACAGGTAGCGAATTTCCATTACCGATTGCCTGCTGTATTCCCCCAGCGCCAAAACCCGCTCGTCCAGCCACGCGGGAGAGCCATAGGTAATCCAAAAATCATGATGTCCGGCAATCAGCTCGTGCCTTATGCGTTTGTAGGGGCGAACGCGGGTCTTGAGCGGGATATCGGCGTCTTTGATCATCGCCTGGAGGATATCGGTGAGCAGGCCTGTGTGAGGCGTTTGCGCGGGGTTATTGCTGATGATCTGAAAGGGCTCCCCCGCCCTGTCGGCCATCACCCAGGTGAGGCTTTGCTGGGCACAGACAGGTGCGGTGACGACCAGGAACAGCGTCAGCAAGCTGGTGAACAGCGGTGAGTCCCAATAGCGCGAAGCCATGCGCATCCTTCTGAAATCCGGTGACTGAAGTGGCAGTTTGTACCCCAGTGTAGCAGCCAGCGAAGATACAGCCGGTATCATGCCACCTCTATACGATCGCGCCCCGCCGATTTCGCCTGGTACAAAGCCTTGTCTGCACGCTCAAACAGCTGCCCCAGGGACTCTCCGGAGCGATGCTCCACCACACCGAGACTGATGGTTACCTGCAGTTGCGGGTGACTTGCCAGCAGCGGCTGACTCGCCAACAGGCTGCGCAGCTTTTGCGCCAGTGTAACTGCGTTTTCGCGCGAACAATCCCGCAGCAAAATAAAAAATTCCTCTCCACCCCAGCGGCCCACAATATCGTTTTCGCGCAGCACAGACGTGAACTGCTCGGCCAGCTTGCGCAGCACCTGATCGCCCACACCATGGCCGTAGCTGTCGTTAATCTGTTTGAAATAGTCGACGTCCAGTAATAACGCCGAAAGCGGTTTGTGCGAACGCGCCGCCTCGTGAACTGCCTGATCAAAGACAAAACCAAAGGCCTGACGGTTGAGCAACCCGGTGAGAGAATCCGTCGCCGCCACCTCTTCCAGACGCCGCCGGAAACGATTGACCGCGAACAAAATAATCCACATCACCAACAGGGTGATGGCGGCACTGACACTCAGATTCAGCAGAAAAACCCGTTGCAAGGGGCGGTACTCGGGGGCTTCATCCTGCTCCACCACCAGATGCCACTTGAGCTCGGGAATATAGCGTGAACTCACCACTACCGCCTGCCCATTGCGCTCATACAACAACTGGGTCGGCTCGCTCCGGTGATTGAGAATTTGCGCCGCAATGTCAGCCAGACCCGGCAACTCCTGAATAGAGCCTGAGCGTGCATGACGGCCCTGACCGGATACTAAAATTTGTCCGCGATCGTCAACAAAATAAATAGTGCGCCCAAAACGCTCTTGCACCCGACCGATAATTCGCGACAGGGTATCCAATGTCAGCCCTACCCCCGTGGCACCAATAAAGTTGCCCTCATAGTCGTAAATGGGGTAGTTGATAAAAATAGTGATGGTGTCGCTATTGGCCATGTCAGGATCGACATTCATTTCATAGTCTTCATCCATGTCGCGCACGCGGAAATACCAAATATCCCGCTGCTCACCCTCGCGCACCTGTTTGAGCAATCCGTCAGCGTAGTAGTAATTGTGGGTCTTGTTGGAAACCAAAAAGCTGGTGATGGTGCCGTATTTTTGCTTGACCTCGTTGAGGTAGCGGGAGATTTGCGAAACATCCTGCTCGCCAGACAAAATCCAGTCGCGCACGAAGGTGTCGTTAGCCATTAACGACGAAATAAACGTGGGGCGCAGCACATCCTTTTGAATTTCTGAATAAATAGTGTCGCCCGTGAGGGGCAGGCTTTGATCCACCAAGGTGTGGCGCACCAGATCGCGAGACACCAGGTAGCTGGCCAGGCTGGTGGCAAAAAAGCCAAACACCAACAGCAACCCGAGCCAGCATAACAGCCGATACTTTCGCCACACAAAACCTATCCGAACCATAACGCCAAGCAGTCCTCAATTTGCAGTGGATGCACTATAGCGGATAACGCCACCGGGTCACGACGACAAATTCATGTGCGCAATAAAAAAGGCGACCCGGAGGTCGCCTTATCTTGCGTTTTCTTGCAATTTATCCCTTTAACGATCAATCGCCGTAAACCGGGAAGTCCTTGCACAGGCTGGCCACTTTGGTTTTTACCTGCTCGATTACTGCATCGGCATTGCCTGCTTCCAAGGCAGCGAAAATGTCGCAGATCCAGTGAGTCAGTTGCACGCACTCGGCTTCTTTAAAGCCACGAGTGGTGATCGCCGGGGTGCCCACACGAATACCCGAGGTCACAAAGGGTGAACGAGGATCGTTAGGTACCGCGTTTTTGTTGACGGTGATATGGGCCTTACCCAGAGCTTCGTCGGCGTCTTTACCGCTGTAGGGTTTGCCAATTAAATCCACCAACATCAGATGGTTCTCGGTGCCACCAGACACAATGTTGATACCGCGCTCGATAAAGGTGGCAGCCATGGCCTTGGCATTCTTGACCACTTGTTGTTGGTAGGTTTTGTACTCGGGGGTCATGGCTTCTTTAAAGCTGATGGCCTTGGCGGCAATCACGTGCATCAAAGGGCCGCCCTGGCCGCCGGGGAACACTGCCGAGTTGAGTTTTTTCTCAATCTCTTCGTTGGCCTTGGCGAGAATAATACCGCCGCGAGGGCCGCGCAGGGTTTTGTGGGTAGTGGAGGTGGTAACGTCGGCAATCTGCACCGGGTTAGGGTACAGGCCAGCGGCAACGAGGCCAGCGACGTGGGCCATATCCACCATCAGGTAGGCGCCCACCTTGTCAGCGATATCGCGGAAGCGCTGCCAATCCAGCACCTGCGAGTAGGCCGAGAAACCCGCCACGATCATCTTGGGCTTGTGCTCCAGCGCCAAACGCTCGATCTCCTCGTAGTCCACCAGGCCGGTTTCCGGGTTAAGGCCGTACTGCACGGCATTGTAGATTTTGCCGGAGAAGTTGACCTTGGCACCGTGGGTCAGGTGACCGCCGTGGGCCAGGCTCATGCCCAACACCGTATCGCCCGGATTACACAGGGCGGCGTAGACCGCAGTATTGGCCTGGGAGCCGGAGTGAGGCTGGACGTTGGCGTAGTCGGCACCAAAGAGTTGCTTGGCGCGCTCAATGGCCAGGGCTTCGCTTTGGTCAACATACTCACAGCCACCGTAGTAGCGCTTGCCCGGATAGCCTTCGGCGTACTTGTTGGTGAGCTTGGTGCCCTGGGCCAACATCACCAGCGGGCTGGTGTAGTTCTCCGAGGCGATCAGCTCGATATGCTCTTCCTGGCGGCGGCCTTCGTTTTGGATGGACGCCCAGATTTCAGGGTCAAAGGAAGCGAGGGTCTGGCTTTTATCAAACATGGAGTCAGTCCTGATGAGGGAGGCGAAGGAAAAATAGGCGCGGATTGTACACCATTCATTCAAACGCCTTCCACGGCAAAAAATTCACGATCAGGATCAATCCAGCTCATCTTGGCAGGAACCGGGCAAGGGCGTGTTATGGCGAGTAATTGACCAGCCCCCAGGCAGGTGCAAGAATGCCCGCCCACTCAGAATAACTACACCGCCCCTGGCCTCTGCATTGCATGCACATCCAGCGGGACCCCGGACTCGGAGTCGATCAGTGGAAGGATTGTCGCTTGTCAAACGCGCTAACGCCGCCACATCCCTGCTCGCTCGGGTGTGTGTTCGGCTAATGTCCGGACAATCCAAAAGGCTGCTGTTGCTGTTATTGACAATCATCGCCTGCACCAGTGTGGCGCAGCCTCCAGACGCTTATACACGTGAACCCCTCGAACCTGCACTCACTCCTGCGCTCACGATAGACGCCGACTTTCGCGAGGCCTCGCTCACCAGCCACCTGCAACTGCTCGAAGATCCCCATCACCGACTGACATTGGATGACATCATCAGTGGTGCCCATGACGCCGCCTTTTTCCGACCAGGCGTTGCCGGTGCCAACCTCAGCTTTACCGACTCAAGCTGGTGGGTGAGGTTTCGCCTGGCCAACACCAGCCAGCGCGAAAACAAAATTATCCTGCGCCAGGCTTATCCACTGATCGACTATCTGGAACTCTGGGAAAACACCAGCGGCAACTGGCAAAAATTTAGCACCGGCGATCGCCAAGCCTTTAACCAGCGTCCCATTGCCTACCATGACTTTCTCTTTCCACTGACGCTGGAGCCCCAAAGTGAATACACCTTTTACCTGAAGTACCGCAGTGAAGGGGCAATGGATATTGCGCTCTCCGCTTCCTCGGCGGTAGAACTGATACAAAACGTGAGCGTGGAGCAATTTGCCTACGGTGTTTACTACGGCGGCTTTTTGGTTTTAGTGATTTACAACTTTTTTATTTTTGTGGTGGTGCGTGACAAGGCCTTTTTGCACTATCTGTTTTATATTTTCTTTTTTGGCCTCTACATGAGCGCCAATGACGGCTTCTTTTTTCAATTTTTTATGCCCAACCAGCCTGATCTGGCGAATTTGTCCACACTGATTCTGCTGGGGTTATCACTCTTTTTCGCTGTGCAGTTCTCGCGCCACATACTCACCATCCCGCAATTTTCGCGTCGACTGAATCTCGCGTCGCTGAGCTTGATGAGCATACTTGCGATCACCACCGCCGGTGCCTTTTTTCAACCCTACGCGCGGGTCATCCTGGCACTGTCACTGCTTACTATTG
This sequence comes from uncultured Cellvibrio sp., assembly GCA_965652595.1. Lineage (GTDB taxonomy): Bacteria > Pseudomonadota > Gammaproteobacteria > Pseudomonadales > Cellvibrionaceae > Cellvibrio. The sequence continues at coordinate 5,780 of CBFGWO010000046.1, forward strand.
TGGTTATGCCGCTTATCTTTGTCATGGGTGTCTGTCGTTTACTGTCAGGATATCCACCCGCCCGCTACTTTATGCTGGCTTGGTCAGCGTTTATTTTCGGCATCATGCTGTATATGGTGAAGGTGTTTGGCTACTTCCCACGCACTTTCGTGACCGAAAATATTTTTCAAATCGCCTCATTGATTGAAATGGTGCTGCTGTCGCTAGCACTCAGCAGCCGCGTAAATGAACTCAAGCGACAAAGCCAAACCGATGCACTGACGGAGATTCCCAACCGACGTCGCTTTGATGAATACCTGGATCAGGAATTTCAACGCACCCTGCACAATCAACAGGCTTTGTCGTTGCTCATGATCGATATAGATCACTTCAAGCGTTTTAATGACACTTGGGGCCACAGCCAAGGAGACAGGGTGTTAAAAAATGTCGCGCAACAGCTGCGCAGCTTGATTCGTAAACCCATGATGCCTTTTCGTTACGGAGGGGAAGAGTTCGCGGTGATTCTGCCACGCACCGATGAAAAGAATGCGCGTGTGATTGCCGAGCGGCTGCGCCAACAACTCAACAGCAAACCTATTGGCCGCCATCACATCAGTGTCAGCATAGGCTTGGCAAGCCAGGAAGGCAGACGCTTTGCAGATCAACAGCAACTGCTCAACGCGGCGGATGCCGCGCTTTATGCCGCCAAAGAAGCAGGACGCAACCGGGTGATGAGTCACAGTGGAGCCCACCAATTTGATCTGGCGGTGACTCAGGGCTAGCGCTTGCCGCCCAGAAGTGAACCCAGGATACCGCGCACAATTTGACGCCCCAGTGAACTGCCAATAGCGCGCGCCGTGCTCTTGGCCATAGCCTCCACCACCCCCTGACGCTGCCTGGGTGCCGCCGGAGCGCGCGTCGAGGTTTTTTTGGTTGGCGCCGTGCGCGCTTGCGCTTCTGATTCCGCCACCGCCTGCTGACGCTTCAGCGTACGCTCGCGCAGGATTTCGTAGGCAGATTCCCGATCGATCAATTTGTCGTACAGGCTGCGATAGGGCGAACGGGATTTTACCTGTTCGCGCTCTTCAGCCAGCAGGGGACCAATACGCGAGGCCGGTGGCGCCACCAAGACCCGCTCCACCGGTGTGGGGCTACCCTTGGGGTCCAGCACCGAAATCAGCGCCTCACCCACTCCCAGTTCCGTGATCGCGGCTTCTGTTGAAAATGCCGGATTGGCGCGAAAGGTTTGGGCCGCCACCTTTACCGCTTTTTGATCCTTGGGTGTAAAAGCGCGCAATGCATGCTGAACCCGGTTGCCCAACTGCCCAAGAACATCGTCAGGAATATCGCTGGGACTTTGAGTAACAAAATAAATGCCCACGCCCTTGGATCGGATCAGACGCACAACCTGCTCAATTTTGTCCAGCAGCACCTTGGGTGCGTTATCAAACAACAAGTGGGCCTCATCGAAAAAGAACACCAGCAGCGGCTTGTCCGCATCGCCGCGCTCGGGCAGCTGTTCAAAAAGCTCTGCAATCAACCAGAGTAAAAAAAGTGCGTAGAGGCGAGGCTGATGAATCAGGCGGGTGGCATCGAGAATATTAATAACACCGGTACCCTCGAGCGTGGTTTGCATCAGATGTTGCAAATCCAGTTCGGGCTCACCGAAAAAAAGTGCCCCGCCCTGCTCTTCCAACATCATCAATTGGCGTTGAATCGCGGCGATGCTGGCGCTGCTCATAGCGCCATAGTCTGCCTCGAGCGAAGCGCGATTTTCACGCATCCAATTAAGCAACGCTTGCAGATCTTTTAAATCGAGCAGCAAAAGCCCTTCGTCGTCCGCCATTTTAAAGGCAGCATGAAGCACGCCCATCTGGGTATCGTTTAAACCCAAACAGGCCGACAGCAACAAAGGCCCGAAATCCGAGATGGTGGTGCGCACCGGGTGACCTTGCTCGCCGTAGATATCCCAAAACACGCAGGGAAAGGGGCGCTGGCGATACTGACTGATACCAATGGTTTGCAAGCGCTCGTCAATTTTCGGATGCGGCTTGCCCGCCTGGGCGAGGCCGGATAAATCGCCTTTCACATCCGCCAAAAACACAGGGACGCCAGCGGAAGCAAAACCTTCGGCCAGCACTTGCAGGGTGACCGTTTTACCTGTACCCGTGGCACCCGCTATCAGTCCGTGGCGATTTGCCATCGCCAGGTTCAGATGAACCTGTGCGCCCGCTCCGCCCAACAAAATCGTTTCGCCCATGAGCTATCCCCTGTGATTGACGACCGGCGAGTTAACAAAAAGTCGCGTTAGTTGCGGATTACTCCGGCAGTGTGATGTTCAACTCCAACACCGAACAGTTATCCGAATCATCCAGATTCACCACCACCTGGTTGGAATCAATATTGATGTACTTGCGAATGACTTCGATGATTTCCTGTTGCATCTGCGGCAAGTAATCCGGCTGATTGCGCTTGTTGCGCTCGTGGGCCACGATAATTTGCAGACGCTCCTTGGCCAGCGACGCCGAGGAGGGCGCGCGCTTTTTGCGCAGATAATCAAAAATACTCATGCTCAGACTCCCAGCAGACGCTTGAGAAAGTTTTTCTTTTGCACTTCCAGAAAGCGGTGCGGAATATCCTTGCCCAGCAGGCGATCAACAGCATCGCTATACGCCTGACCAGCCTGAGCTTCAGCATCCAGAATCACCGGCAAGCCCTGGTTGGAGGCTTTGAGCACAGCTTCAGATTCGGGAATCACACCCAGTAGCGGAATCGCAAGAATTTCTTCCACATCCGCCACACTCAGCATCTCACCTTTTTCCACCCGCTCCGGGTTGTAGCGGGTGAGCAACAGATGTTCCTTGATAGGTTCTTCGTTGCGCTCGGCGCGACGGGATTTGCTTTGCAGTATGCCGAGAATGCGATCCGAATCGCGCACCGAAGAAACCTCCGGGTTGGTCACCACTACCGCAATGTCGGCAAAGTAGAGCGCCATCTGAGCGCCCTTTTCAATACCCGCAGGCGAATCGCACACGATGTAGTCAAAATCATTTGCCAGATCATTGAGAACCTTTTCCACTCCCTCTTCGGTCAGCGCGTCCTTATCGCGGGTTTGCGATGCTGGCAGCACAAATAGACCTTCCGTACGTTTGTCTTTGATCAGTGCCTGGTTGAGGCTGGCCTCGCCTTTAATCACGTTAACAAAGTCGTACACCACGCGGCGCTCACAACCCATGATCAGATCCAGGTTGCGCAGGCCCACGTCAAAATCGATAACCGCCGTTTTGTGGCCGCGCTGGGCCAGGCCAGTACTGATGGCGGCGCTGGTGGTGGTTTTACCTACGCCGCCCTTTCCGGATGTGACAACAATGATCTTGGCCAATTGAGGCTCCTTGTTAATCGGTTAATTATTCAAAAGTTCGATACGCAGGCTTTCGCCGTCGAGAAAAATCTGCACCGGCTTTTTCAACAGCTCCGGTGGAAACCCATCCTGCAATAAAAAATTACCCGCGATGGACACCAACTCGGCTTCCAGGCTTTGGCAAAAAATACGCGCACTTTCATCGCCGCGCACACCCGCGAGGGCGCGACCGCGCAAGGCGCCATAAACATGGATATTGCCATCGGCCAGTACCTCCGCACCTTCACTGACCTGGGTTAACAAAATCAGATCTGCACCTTCGGCATAGGCCTGTTGGCCGGAACGCACCGGCCGATTCACCACGCGACTCTGGCGCTGCACCAGGCGTTCTTCCACCCTGACCTCAGCGGCCTGAATCTCAGCCGCAGGCCGAGGCACTTCCGGCACCTTCAATTCGCGTTCACCGGGACGGGTGATCAGTGCGAGACCAGTGGCTCTGACCTCCGCTTCTAACTCAGCGGGAACCGCGGTAAAGCCTAGCGGTTGAAACCCCAGCTCACGACACTGGTCAAGCAGCTGGTTGAGTTGCCCACGAAGGGGGCTGGCGGGGGGATTGTCCAGCTTTTCCAGGCTGATCAATACCGGCGAGTTAACAAAAAATTGGGGGGCCTGGTCGATCTTGTCTTTTAATTCCTCAACCAGCGCTTGGGGTTGGTAGTCCAGCAGGGCCAGAACCACCACACTGAGGGTGCTGCCCTTGAGCTGAAAACTTACATCAATCATAGGTGTCTCACTGCTAGCCATGGCGTGTTGCCTGGCCGTCATTATCGGGGGCAGGGATCATTAGTCAATAAGCGAGGCAACCAGGTGCGGCATTGACATTCAGTTTGCGTTAAGCCGCCCGGGCGTATAAAGAAACTGCTAAGGTGTCATCCAGACACGGTTCACGGGGTTATCGCCATGAAACATCTCTCTGTCCGCTTGGCTTCGCTGCTGCTGGTGCTGCTGGTCAGCGCTGCACCCTTACAGGCCAACCAACGCAGTGATTTTTCCGAAGCGCAACTGGACGCCATGCTGGCGCCCATTGCCCTTTACCCGGATACGATTCTCTCCCACATTCTGATTGCATCCACCTATCCGCTGGAAATTGTGCAGGCTGACCGCTGGGCCAGAGCCAATCCCGGATTGGAGGGCGAAGCGGCTGTAAGCGCCGTCGAGCAAGAGGACTGGGAACCCAGTGTCAAAGCCCTGGTTGCCTTTCCGCACATTTTGCAGCGCCTGAGTGACGATCTGGCCTGGACCCAACAGCTGGGCGACGCCTTTCTGGACAATGAAGCCGCTGTGATGGACGCCATTCAGCGCCTGAGACGCCACGCCTATGACGCTGGCAGCCTTGATCGCATGGAGCATGTGCGTGTTCAGCGGGATCGCGAGGTCATTGTGATAGAACCTGCTGTCGAACGGGTGGTTTATGTCCCGGTTTACGACACTCGCGTTGTCTATGGCCGCTGGTGGTGGAACGACTACCCACCGGTTTACTGGCACTATCCCAGCCACTACACCTTTGTACACGGTTTTTATTGGGGACCACGCATCCACGTGGGGTCCAGCTTTTACTTCAGCAGCTTTCACTGGCAAAGGCGCCAAGTAGTCTGTGTTGACTACCGGCGCTACCACCATCGCCCGCACTTCCACACAGGGCGCAGTATTGTCCACTATCAGGGCGCCACTCACTGGCGTCACAACCCAACTCACAGACGCGGCGTGGCTTATCACAATGAACGTGTAAGCCGCCATTACCAGAGCAACCGCACCAACTATTCCAGTGTTCACCAAAACCGCAACAACCAGGCGCGCTGGCAACGCGAGCAGGGTCAGGTTTACCGGGATCAGTCACCGCGCCACGAAGCAGATAGAGTGCGCCAGCAGTTGGGTTCGGGCAGATCCAATCAGGAGGAGCGCTACTGGCGCAACAGGGATAATCAGGGCACTGATAGACGGGGATCAGTTGATCGCCAGGAGGGCGCCCGTCAAAGCACCGAGCTGAGGCAACAGTTGGAAAATTACACCGGTGACAAACGGCCGGAACGGGCAGGCCCAACCAGCACTACCCGCCCCTCTCCCAAGGATCCGCGCCAGCTGCTGCGCGGTGGGGATGACACAAAAAATAGGGAGCCCCGCAGTGATCGCACAGAGGCAACACCTCAGACACGCTATTTTGCCAATGGCTCAGAGACGAGAACCCGCAACCGGGAAACCAGTCAGGCAGAAGCCAGATATCACAAGGAGCATCGCGCGCCCTCGGTGCAGCGCTCTACCGATGGCGGCCATCGCTCCCAGATATCTGGCCCACGTTCAACCAGCGAGAGACGCGGGCAGTTGTCCAACTCGCGTCAATAAGAGGGCGCGGCAGGTTAACGCCACTGCCGCGGCCCCTTGCTCCCCTTTTGCTGATCCAACAACCAGCGATACAGATCTTCCGCGCCGTAGATTCGACGCCAGGCGTCGTGGGCCATGTCTTCGTGAACCGTGAAGCGAATCTCCGCATCACTCAGGCGCTCAAGCTCATTCATACCTGCGTAAAAATGCGGCTTGGTAACGGCAGTATCGCGACCCGCCGCAAAGACCCATACAGGTAATCCCGCTTTGGCAATAGCGGGCATCAGATCTGGATGTCCCCAACCTACTACGGGTGCAACGGCGGCGAAGCGCTGCGGGTGATGACTGGCGAGATACCAACTGCCAAAACCTCCGTAGCTAAGACCGGTCAGATAAATTCGGGATTTATCCACCGCGAAACGGGCCTCTACTGTGTCCAGCATCATCAGCAAATCGGCCTCCACCTGGTCCCAGCCCACCGGCAAGGTTTGCGCAATCTCGCTCATATCGCGAATTTCTGCTCCCGCAGTCATTGGGCCCTGAGGCACAAAAAGCGGCTCCCGCTCCACAGTGCCTTGGGCCAGCCGCTGGGGAATTTGCGCAGGAGTGCGGTTGGCAATGTACGCCGCCCTTTTATCCATATCGAACATGTGCAGCTGAGGCGCAATGATAATGAACGGAAGATCGCGCTTCTGGATCCAGGCCTCATACAGGGGGCCGTGGGCAAGTACATAATCCAGCTCATCCAGACCATTGCCTCGCTCACCGTTGCCATGCAGGAACAGCATCACTGGCCAGGTTTTTGTCGGGTCAGCTCCATAGCTTTTAGGCAGGTAAACAAAGTACTCGCGCTGACGCTGGTCCTGCTGGCTGACATAGGGAAGGCGCAACAATTGCTCCTCCGCAACCGCTGTGGGGTTCAGTTGTTGCTGAGCGCAACCACTGATAAGCAACAACAAGCCCAGCAGAGCGGCCACAGAAAACAAACACTTTTTCATCGACTTTTCTCCTCGGAATCAGCCAAGGCTGGCAGCCGGGCATGCAACCGCTTGGCAATATCTGTGTTGTTGAGATGCCCTATAAAATCCTCGCGACCCCTGCCCCAGGCGAATAGCTGTACATCTTCACCTGTGTGACCTCGGGTGGTCCAACCTGTGTGACTGCGCTGATTAATTAACGCGAGAGTCAGGTTGACAACCCCTTTGCGCACTATCTCGCGCTGCGAATCTGTGGCGCCCTCGGCGGCCAAAGTTTTCGCCCTGTCCAGCAGCTGTTGCATACCCTGGTGTTCGCGAGACTCGAGGCGGATGCCGGTGAGGGATTGCCAGACAAGTGGCCAGTTTTCGCCCGCGGCAAGCAGCTCACGTGCGATGCGGGAGGCGCTGGCCCCAAGGCGGCGCACGCTTTCCACATCCCATTCGTAGCGATTATTGGCCCCCATCGACAGGCCGCCGGTACCATGATCCGCCGTGGCAACCAGAAGGCTATCGGGATGTCGATCCACAAATTCCTTGAGCAGGCTCAGGGTGGCGGCAGCATCGCGCATTTCGTGCATGGCACAGGCAATATCATTGGCATGGCCACACCAATCGATCTGGCTGGCCTCCACCAACAGGAAGAAGGGTTTGCCCCGGCCTGCTTGTTCGCTTTGCAACAGATTCAGGGCCCGGCGGGTCATGGCTTCGAGATGCAGCTGCCCTGAATCGATCACATGAGGCAGCGCCTCCTCAGCAAAAAGTCCCAACACGGGCAGCTGGTTTATCTGTTCCAATTGGCTAAGCTCGGTGAAATAGCCATAGCCCAGTTTGCGAAACTCAGCGACAAGGTCGCGATCCTTTCGCACAAAATCCTTGCGTCCGCCCCCAAAGAGCAAATCCACCTTGGGTTTATCATTGATGCGATCATCAAGAATCTCATCAGCAATTTTGGCGTAGCTCTGGCGACTCTGAACATGCACCAGAAACGCGGCCGGTGTGGCGTGAGTTACTGTGCTTGTCGCTACCACACCGGTGATATAGCCACGTTCTTTTGCCGCCTCTAACAGGCCTTCCACGCGCTCCCTGTTGACATCGAGACCAATGGCGCCGTTATAGGTCTTTACCCCCGCCGCCAACGCGGTGGCTGAAGCGGCCGAGTCTGTCACCAGGGTTTTATCCCCGGGATAGGTGCGCGCCATACCCACTAATAGCTGATCGAACACCGTGGTTTCCTTAGCCTCTGTTGCCGGATCATCCGCAAAATACCGGTAGGCCGAGGTATAGGAAGGCCCCATACCATCGCCAATAAAAACAATCAGGGATTGGGGTGGCTGCGCCCAGCTGGCGGATGCCAGCAGACTCAAACCCACAAGACAGCGCTTGATACAGGCGCGACTCTGCTTACGCAATGCACAAAACATAGAATTCACTACCAGGGTTTATTGTTTTTGATTAGCGGCCATCATAGGTACGCAGAAGGCCAAAAACATGCATTTAACACTACTTAACGGGCGCTCTTCGCGCGGAGAAGCACCCAGCTGCCGGGCCTATGACAAATGTCAGCGCAAATTCCTGCGGGCTGACATTGAGCTTGGCTGCAAGACTGGCGACAATAGCCCAAGCCAAAGGGTAGCGAGGTAGTCATGTCTTCACCGAAAAAGATGTACCAATGCCTGCGTGAGGGCGAGGCACCCACCCTGCAAAAAAATCAATGGATCTGGTGGGTCTTCAGCCTCTACTACTTTATTCCCCTTTTTTACATTAACTACCAATGGTGGCAAACCCTGTTGGTAGTTGCAGCCTTTATCGCTTTCCTGGGGCTGTCGATCACCATTGCTATGACCGACTTCAACCGGGTTTGGCTACCCATTGGTGCGCTGCTGTTGCTGGCAGTAGTGATGACACCCTTAACGCCAGGCGCCAGTACTTTTTTTACTTATGCTGGCTTTTTTATGGGATTTTGCCTGAGCACACGTCCCATGATGGTCGGGGTAAGCCTGTCCGTTGCTGTCGTGATCTTTTTGCATTTGGAGCATCAATACCCCTTCCCGGTGTACCTGATGCCCTCGATTATTGGCTTGGTCACCATCGGTATGGTGGGTCGCATGGAGCGGCTGCGAATGGAGAACAAGCTGGCCAGTGCCCGCAGTGAAGGGGAAATTCGTCAGCTGGCAACCATCGCTGAACGCGAGCGAATTGCACGCGACCTACACGATCTTTTGGGCCACACCTTATCGAGCGTGGTGCTTAAAGCAGAGCTGGCAGACAAGCTCCTGCAACAACAAAATACCGAAGCGGCGCGCCTACAAATGCAGGAGCTACACAAAATTGCGCGCGACAGCCTGAGTCTGGTACGACAAACAGTATCCGGCTACAAACATCGCGGCCTGTGCGATGAAGTCATGCAACTTTGCGACAAATTGCGCGACCAGGGCTTTAGCGTGCACCTCTCTGGCGATATTCCTCCTATACCTCCCAAAACAGAAACGGCGCTTATTTTGGCACTCACCGAACTGACCACCAATATCATGCGCCACAGCAATGGCAATCGCTGCGAACTGCAATTTGAGCAACATGCCGATAAACTGCAAATTACCGTTGAAGACAACGGCCAACCAAAAGCCATTACACCAGGCAATGGCCTGATCGGCCTTCGCGAACGCGTGCAGTCACTGGCTGGCGAGTTTTACAGCGATATTGAACAAGGTTGTCGCTTTGTCATCACCCTGCCGCTGGAGACAAATCGGTGAAAATTTTATTGGCAGAAGACCAGGCCATGGTGCGCGGCGCTCTGGCAGCGTTGCTCGGCATGGAGCCCGGCTTTGATATCACTCAGGCAGAGGATGGCGATCGCGCTTTGCAATTGTTGCGCGAACAGCGCTTTGACGTACTGCTGACCGATATTGAAATGCCCGGCCGAACAGGACTGGAGTTGGTGCAGTGGCTGCAACAACAAAAATCACCCACCAAGAGCATTATCATCACCACCTTTGGCCGCGCCGGTTATATTCGTCGCGCTATTGATATGGGTGTCAACGGATTTCTACTGAAAGATGCACCATCAGATCAACTAATCGAAGCCGTGCATAAAATCATGGATGGCAAACGCGTTATCGATGGAGAACTGGCGCTAATGGCGCTGGGCGAAAAAGACCCGCTCAACGACAAAGAGCGCCGCGCCCTGCGACTGGCAGGCGAAGGTAAAGCCACCGCCGAAATAGCCCAAATACTCTGTTTGTCCGAGGGTACTGTTCGCAATTACCTCTCCGAGGCCATCGCCAAACTCAGCGCCGCCAACCGCATAGACGCGGCGCGCATTGCCCGCCAGAAGGGTTGGATATAACCCATACCTACTTGCATACCAGCTGGTTAATTTTTGTTCCCCGCGCTTGGAAGCTTGCGCCTGAGTTGCTAGAATCGCCCGCGTTCTGATAATCACAATAACGAGGCCCTCCATGTCCTTTCAATCCCGCGATGCGGCGCGTGCCTATTGGCATGAAAACATCCGCTTACTGCTTATTCTGCTCAGCATCTGGTTTGTGGTTTCTTTTGGTGCAGGCATTCTTTTCGTTGAACAACTCAATCTTATTCGTATCGGTGGCTTTAAACTCGGCTTTTGGTTTGCGCAACAGGGCTCCATTTACGTCTTCGTGGTGTTGATCTTTGTTTATGTGTGGAAGATGAACAAGATCGACAAGAAGTATCAAGTCCAGGAAGACGGAGACGAATAAATGAGCGTACAAGCCCTGACCATTTTAATTGTTGGCTCCACCTTTCTGCTTTATATCGTTATTGCAATCCTTGCCCGCGCCCATAGCACTGGCGAATTTTATGTTGCTGGCGGCGGTGTTCACCCCGTACTTAACGGCGCAGCAACAGCAGCTGACTGGATGTCTGCGGCTTCGTTTATTTCCATGGCTGGCGTGATTTCGTTTATCGGCTACGACGGCAGTGTGTACCTGATGGGCTGGACCGGAGGCTATGTACTGCTGGCACTGTGCCTAGCACCTTACTTGCGAAAATTCGGCAAATTTACCGTGCCGGATTTTATCGGTGACCGCTACTACTCCCAGACCGCACGTACCGTCGCAGTTATCTGTGCAATCTTTGTGTCTTTTACCTATGTAGCCGGGCAAATGCGCGGGGTTGGCGTGGTGTTTTCGCGCTTTCTCGAAATGGATATTACCTGGGGCGTGATCCTGGGCATGGCCATCGTATTTTTCTACGCTGTACTCGGTGGCATGAAAGGGATTACTTACACCCAAGCCGCCCAATACTGCATTTTGATTTTTGCCTACATGGTACCTGCGATTTTTATCAGCCTGATGATGACCAGCAACCCCATTCCACAATTGGGATTTGGCAGTGTGCTCAATGATGGCTCAGGCGTGTATCTGCTGGATAAGCTCGACGGCCTTGCGCAGGAGCTGGGTTTTGCCAGCTATACCGACGGTCACAAAAGCACAATTGATATTTTCTTTATCACTGCAGCGCTCATGGTGGGCACCGCCGGATTACCTCACGTGATAGTGCGCTTTTTTACCGTACCCAAGGTGCGCGATGCGCGCATCAGCGCTGGCTGGGCCCTGGTATTTATCGCTATCCTCTACACCACTGCACCAGCGATTTCCGGCTTTGCACGGGTGAATATGATTGACACCATTAACGGCCCGGAACAACAAGGCGTTGTTTACGAGGAAGCGCCCGGTTGGATAAAAAATTGGGAAAAAACCGGATTGATTGGCTGGGAAGATAAAAACGCTGATGGCCGCATGTTTTACAGCGGCGACGAGCGCAATGAAATGACCATCGACAGGGACATTATGGTGCTCGCCAATCCGGAAATCGCGCGCCTGCCCAACTGGGTCATCGCGCTGATTGCCGCTGGCGCGCTGGCGGCTGCCTTGTCCACTGCGGCGGGCTTGCTGCTAGTGGTATCCACTTCCATTTCTCACGATTTGCTCAAACGCAATCTCGCCCCAGGCATCAGCGAAAAAGGCGAGTTGCTCGCGGCGCGTATCGCCGCCGCTGTCGCTGTCTGCGTAGCAGGCTACCTGGGCATCAATCCTCCGGGCTTTGTCGCCGAGGTAGTCGCTTTCGCCTTTGGCCTTGCCGCAGCGACTTTCTTCCCCGCCATTATCATGGGAATTTTCTTCAAGCGCATGAATAACAAGGGTGCGATCGCCGGGATGGTAGCTGGTTTGATTTTTACGGCAGGCTACATAGTTACCTACAAGGGCATTTTTATTGCCCCCCTGCTACCCAATACCGCCGACTATTGGCTGCTGGGTATTTCACCCGAAGGCATAGGCACTCTGGGCATGATGATTAATTTTGCGATTGCAGCACTTGTGTGGAAACTCACCGAAGATGCACCTGCTGACGTACAAGAGCTGGTAGAAAGCATTCGCTTCCCACAAGGCGCGGGTGACGCCAGCCATCATTAAGGCCTGCCTCAAAACGGGGGAGGCGACTCCCCACTCACCTTTTCCCCCGTATAGGGGTGAATAAATTCCAGCAGGGTGGCATGCAGCAATAATCGCGACGCCAATAACGCACTGTCGCCCAGCGCGTAAAAAGAACAGCCGAGAATAGGATGACCAATTGCCCAAAGATGCAGGCGCAATTGATGAGAGCGCCCGGTCACCGGGTGTAACAAAAGGCGGGTTTGTTGTAATTGTTCATCCCTCGCCAACACCTGATAGCGAGTCAATGAAGGCTTGCCAGTCTGATGGCAAATTTTATATTTAGGGCGATGCTCAGCGTCGGCGGCAATCGGCAGATCAATACTGCCTTGGTCATCTTTCACCAATCCCTGCACCAGAGCCGTGTAAGACTTACTCACCGTGCGCGCCTGAAACTGACGGCTGATATGCGATAGCGCCTGTTTGCCAAGCGGTACCACCATAATGCCGGAGGTATCAACATCCAAACGGTGAACTATGGCAGCTTGGAGATAGTCGGCTTGCAGTCGGGCAATCACCGAATCCCGATTGCGCGGGTGCCGCCCCGGCACACTCAAAAGGCCACTGGGCTTGCTCACCAGCAAAAAGCCGGGGTCTTTGTGCAATAGCTCGAGCGGTTGCTCGCAGGGGGGCAGGATAAAAAGCTCGTCGATCGGGTCGCTCATGGCGTCGCTTGGCTCTTGGCACAAGAAGAAAAAGGGCGGCCATCTTACCAGTTTTGATAAGTGCTACACTCAGTCACTTATGTTCCACCCGAGCGAGTCTTTATATGAGCGAAAAACCCCAAACACCGCAAAAACCTTCCTTCTGGCAAATTGTACTCAGCACCTGCGCCGCCGCCTTTGGTGTGCAAAGCAACAAGAATCGCGAGCGGGATTTTTCCGGGGGCAACATTTACACCTATATCGCCGCCGGGGTGATATTTACGGTGATTTTTGTGGTGGTCATGGTGGTAATTGTGAAGACGGTGCTAAAAACAGCGGGGGTATAGACAGGATGGCACCCCTGATTGACTCGCATCCAAACGCTCTAGCCAATCAGGGAGCCTCGGCCTGAATTACTGGCCACTTACCCAAAAAATGCAGGTAATCACGAAAATGGCGATAAGTGCCACTGCAGCTATGGCATCGGCGATGCTATCGCTACGTTCTTCCAACTCTATTGGTTCGTTCATTATTTTTATGCTCCGGATCAAAGAGGCTAATCGTCGTACTTCGGGTTTAGCTGTATACAACACAGTGGACGCGTTTCTTAACACAGTTTGCAGCAACAATGCAAGAATGCGACCCTGAATATAACGAAAAGTCATGAAATTAGGCCAAAATAATCGTTCAAATGGGATATACGCCCTGTTAGTTTAGCGCCCGGTTTCCATCCCCCGCCGGCCATCAGGCACCCGCTTTTGGGCTGGCCCTTGCTCGCCGACGCGGGGGTTTTAGTGTATGCTGCGCGCCTGTTTTTGCCCGGCCCAGGGCCGCGCAGCTCTCTTCAGTAGCAGGGTTAATTCACCTCCATGTATATCTACGACGACTACGACCATCAGATTTTGCGCGAGCGCGTCGCCCAGTTTCGCGATCAGACGGCCCGCTTTCTCGCGGGTGAGCTCAAGCCCGAAGAATTCCTGCCCTTACGCTTGCAAAATGGCCTTTATGTCCAGCGTCTGGCGCCTATGCTGCGCATCAATGTGCCCTACGGCATGCTCAATTCCACTCAGCTGCGTCGCTTGGCCCATATTGCCCGTCACTACGACAAAGGCTATTGCCATGTCAGCACTCGCCAGAATATCCAATTCAACTGGCCAGACCTGACCGAAGTACCCGACATTCTCACCGAACTGGCTGAAGTGCAGATGCACGGCACCCAGTCGAGCGGCAACTGCATTCGCAACACCACCTCTGACCAGTTTGCCGGTGTGGCGGAAGACGAAATCATCGATCCCCGCCCCTATTGCGAAATTATTCGTCAATGGTCGACCTTTCATCCGGAGTTCGCCTTCCTGCCACGCAAATTCAAAATTGCGGTTACAGGTTCGCAGCAGGATCGCGCCGCCGTGCAGGTGCACGATATCGGCTTGCAGCTGATTGTTAAGGATAGTGGCGAAGTAGGCTTTAAAGTTTATGTGGGTGGCGGCCTGGGCCGCACGCCGGTCATAGGCAGCGCCATTCGCGACTTCCTGCCAGAAGAACACCTGCTTTCCTATCTCGAAGCCATACTGCGCATCTACAACCAGTACGGCCGTCGCGACAACAAATTCAAAGCCCGGATTAAAATTCTGGTGCGCGCCATGACACCGGAAATCTTCGCTCAGGAAGTCGAGGCGGAATGGCTGCATTTGAAAGATGGCTACAACAAACTCACCCAGGCCGAGATTGATCGCGCCAAAAGCTTCTTCACCCAACCGCCCTACGCGATTGTGGATGCCACTGCGGCCCAGGCCCAGCTGGACGTTCAAGCGTCCGAGCAACCGGCCTTTGGCAAGTGGTTGCAACGCAATGTGCGCGGCCACAAAATTCCCGGCTACGCTGCTGTTACGCTATCACTTAAACCCACCGGCGTAGCGCCTGGCGATATCACCGATACGCAATTGGAAATCATCGCCAACCTGGCTGACGAATTCAGTTTTGGTGAGGCGCGCACCACCCACGAACAAAACATCGTACTGGCCGACGTGAAGAAGACCGATCTCTTCACGCTCTGGCAAAAAGCCAAGCAAGCCGGTTTTGCCACACCCAATATCGGCACTATTACCGACATTATTTGCTGCCCCGGTGGCGATTTCTGCTCCCTGGCTAACGCCAAGTCCATTCCTATTGCCGAATCCATCCAGCGGCAATTTGAAGACATGGACTATGTGTACGACCTGGGTGATATCGACCTGAATATTTCCGGTTGTATGAACGCCTGTGGTCACCACCATGTGGGCCACATTGGCATCCTCGGCGTGGATAAAAAAGGCGAGGAGTTCTACCAAGTGCAACTCGGCGGTAGTGCGAGCAATGATGCATCCCTGGGCGACGTCCTTGGCCCTTCATTTGGTGCCGATGATATGCCCGCAGTGATTCAAAAGTTAGTGGATGTCTATGTCGAAAATCGCACCGATGAAGAACTCTTTATCGATACCTACCGCCGTATCGGCGCCACTCCCTTCAAGGAGCGTGTATATGCCAAAGCTCATTAAAGATGGCGCTATCGTCGAGGATAGCTGGACCTTGTTAGCTAAACCCGAAGGCGAGGCCGCGAGTGTAGAAGTTCCTGCGGGCCAAGTGATTGTTCCTCTCGGTGTCTGGTTAACACAAAAGGCCCGTCTTCAAACACGACAGGATATCGGTGTTTGGTTGGACAGTGACGAAACAGCTTCTCAACTCGGCGATGACGCACGCGCCCTGCCCCTGGTCGCGGTTAACTTCCCTGTGTTTATGGATGGTCGCTCATTTTCAACGGCACGCCTACTGCGTGAGCGCTATGGCTTTACTGGCGAACTGCGCGCCGTGGGTAATTTTATCCGCGATCAACTCTGTTACTTGCGGCGCTGCGGCGTTAACGCCTTTGCCTTTACGCGGGAAGATATGAATTTGGAGGATGCGCTTAAGTCACTGGGTGATTTTTCCGAGTACTATCAGGCATCGGTAGACCAACCCTTGCCACTGTTTCGACGTCGCGCCTGATTCATGCATTTAAAAATAAAGCGGCCTTGAGCCGCTTTATTTTTTTCGGAGATCCATCTGACAGTCTGCTAGAAGGATTCGGAAAAAGTACTCTTGTAACCGCAACCGTAGGGAATGCGGTAGTGTCCAAGCGGCTGCAGAAAGATGTTGTAAGTGACTACATGCAAGCTATATCTGCCTGGATGCTCTCTAACAGTTTCTATCTTTCGGTATTCGAATTGCTCAGCACCATCAGAAAGGGTAATCATGTCTTCCGATGAACCATGCCAACGCAAAGTCATGGTTTCCACTTCCTCGACGGGTATCGCGAGCTGGCTTATTTCCAGGCGGCCATCCTCGTAAAAATCATAAAGATACTCCTGCTCACAATCCATGCTCACAAACTCGGCATTGGTCATCGAAAGTGGAAAGACATCCCTGATTCTGCTCTTGGTTGATGCCATGTCTTGCCTCGATACTGAAGCAATGTAAACACCGATATTCCTTGGGCTGTATTCGTGGATTCCCAAGGCATTTGTACGCCCCGCAAAGCGGCGTTCCACTTTGAGGCCATGCCGTGTCAATACTTCCTCAATTGTCCCCAGCTCCTTTTCCACTCCACGATATGCGGCATACAAAATAACACTATCGGAAGAGGGGAATTCATTTTCTCGAGGCTTAACCACAAATCCCCGCTCTTCCAATGCTAAACGAATAGTCTCCAGCTCATTGTCAGGTACTCCTTG